>JANNOT010000192.1:0-2518 GCA_031399375.1 Paraoceanicella sp. | reverse complement strand
CATGGCGCAGGCGCTGGCATCCGGCAGTCCGGCCAACAACCCGGCCGTGCCGGATACGGACGCGATCGTGGTACTTTATGGCGAGGCATTCGGCTGACGTGGGTCAAAGCCGATGGCTCCGACCGCTGGCTATTCGGCGGCGGTCGGGCTGTGTCGACACCGTACAACCGCCACCGTATCGGGCGCGCGTCAGTCGAAAACGCTTGTCGGCAAACCGGCTGCCTGCCAGATTACTTTCAGTTCGTTGCGACTCTCGCGGACTGCTTGGCGAGGAGCGCGTGGCTCTGCGCCGAATCGCAACACACTCGTCGAGCCTGGCGCTTCCAGGACGCTGGCGTCGTCGACGTCGATGACCCGGTCCATTCCGACAAGCAACACCGCGTTGTTCGGCGCGCTAAGCCGCGCGAGTTTCGTCAAGGGATCGAACTTTCGAAGCAACTCGTCGATCGACTCGATCGAAAAAATTTTGGCGCCACCGATCCAAATCGTCGCCAGTACGCCAGGGTTTTGATGCCGCTCGGCGGGCAGCGGTTCACGAATGACCAGTACCTTTGCCGCATCGACGCTGGTGTCTTCGCCATGCGGGATCTTGATAAGCAAAGCCATCGACTGCTCCTTTCTCGATACTAAATCGTAATGGGAAGCGATCGTCGCGTCAACCCTGCGCGACGTGCTCCGGCACGGCATCCGAACGGCGACGATCATGTGTCTCGGCTTGCAGGTGACCGTCGGCAGCGCACAGCCGAACTTGCGCTGCCGGGTCGTCGACGCGCACGAGCGGGTCGGCGGGCTGCCAGTTGACGTCGATCCCCGAGGCGGGTGAAGCGGCCAACGCAGCGCGTCCCGGGCAACCTGGCCGCGCCGCGTCGGCCCCGCGGCCTCGGAGATTGCACGGCGTCGACGTCGGCCCGCCCCAATCGATGACGGTCGGGATATCCGGCACGATGGGTAGGGCCCGAGTCACGCACCGACGATTCGCGGCATCCCCCCTCCCGCAAGCACCCATTCCCGCCCATCGTGCGCGGCCAACCGCATCCGGACCTTGAACGCATGCTCCGCCGCACTCTCTTCGCCGCTCCCCTCGTCCTCGCCGCGCCGGCGTTGGCACAAGCCTCGTGGCCCACGCGTCCCGTGCGGGTGGTGATCCCCTGGCCGCCGGCCGGCTCCACCGACGTGCTGGTGCGCATCTTCTGCGAGCGCTTCCAGGCGGCGCTCGGGCAGACCTTCGTCGTCGAGAACCGGCCCGGCGCCGGCGGGAATATCGGTGTCGACCAGGTCGCCAAGGCGGCACCGGACGGACACACGCTCGGCATCGCCTCGGTCGGGCATTTCTCCATCAATCAGTTTCTCTACAAGGCGATGCCCTGGGACATCGATCGGGACTTCGTGCCGGTCAGCCTCGCCTGGGAGTTGCCCAACGTCGCCGTCGTCTCCGCGACGCACAACCCGGCGAAGACGCTGCCCGAATTCCTCGCCTGGGCGAAAAAGCAGCCGAAAGGGGTGTCGTACGGTTCGCCCGGGGTCGGCACCTCGCCGCATCTGTCGGGGGCGCTGCTCGCCGCGCGGGCCGGGTATGAGGGCGTGCACGTCCCCTTCCGGGGGGCCGCGCAGACCATCCCGGCCATGCTGTCGGGCGATCTCGATTTCGCGCTCGACAACCTCGCCTCCTATGTCCCGGTCATCGAAGAGGGGCGGATGCGGGCGCTGGCGGTCACCTCCGCCGCCCGTTTCCCAAGCCTGCCGGACGTGCCGACCATGGCCGAAGCCGGGATCACGGATTTCGTCGTGACGTCCTGGCAAGGCTTCGTGTTCCCGAAAGGCACGCCGCGGCCCATCGTGGATCGCTTGAACGCGGTGATGCGCGACCTCGCCGCCGACCCGGCGATGCAGGACCGCTTCCTGAAGGCCGGGGCGACGATCGCCTATTCGACGCCGGAGGCGCTCGCCGAACGCGGCCGGGGCGAGCGGCCGATGTGGCAGGAGGCGGTGCGGATCTCCGGCGCGCGGCTGGAATAGCGGCCGGCCACGGTGTCGGCGCCGCGCGGGCTTCCCGTTGTGCCCATCCGATGCCAGATCGCCGGGATGACCCTGCCCGCGCTGTCCATCCTCGATCAGTCCACCATCGCCGAGGGGCGCGGCGCCGACGCCGCGATCCGCGAGACGCTGGCGCTGGCGCGGCTGGCCGAGGCGTGGGGCTATCGGCGGTACTGGCTGGCCGAGCATCACAACTCGCCGGCGCATGCCGGGGCGGCGCCGGAGATGCTGGTGGCGGCGATCGCGGCGACCACGCAGCGGATCCGGGTGGGGACGGCCGGGGTGATGCTGCCGCATTACAGCGCGCTCAAGGTCGCCGAGCAGTTCCGCGTGGCGGAGGCGATCGCGCCGGGGCGGATCGATCTCGGCCTCGGGCGCGCGCCAGGCAGCGATGGGCGGACGGCCTTCGCGCTTAACCCCGACGCGGCGCAGGCGGCGGAGCGCTTCCCGAACACCGTGATGGACCTGTTGGGCTGGCTCGATG
>JANNOT010000176.1:0-4686 GCA_031399375.1 Paraoceanicella sp. | reverse complement strand
GCGATGTACGCGATCTATGCGTTTTGCCGGACCGTGGACGACATTGCCGATGGCGACCTGCCGAACGCGCGCAAGCGGGCGCTCTTGGCGGCGTGGCGCGACGAGCTGGACCTCGTCTACGCCGGTCGCCCCGGCTCGATGATCGGGCGGGCGCTGGTCGAGGCGATTGCGCGCTTCGACCTGCCCCGCGACGAGTTTTCCCGGATGCTCGACGGCATGGCGATGGATGCCGACGGTCCGATCGTGGCCCCGACGACCGAGGCTCTGTCGGATTATGTCCGCTGTGTCGCGGGGTCTGTCGGGCTTCTGTCCATGCGCGCCTTCGGGGCCTGGTGCGGCGGGCCGTCGACCCGTTTCGGCCTGGCCCTGGCCGAGGCGTTGCAGCTGACCAACATCCTGCGCGATGTCGAGGAGGACGCGACCCTCGGCCGCCTCTACCTGCCCGCCGAGGCGCTGGTGCGCGCAGGCATCGCGCCCGTCCCCGCGACGGCCGCCGTGGACCCGCGGCTTCCGGCGGTCTGCGCGGAAATTGGCGCCCGCGCCCGCGCGTGCTTTGCCGCCGCCCGGGCCGAGATCGCCGCGCATCGGCGCCTGAACCTCGCCCCCGCCCTGATGATGATGGGACCCTATCAGGGCTATCTCGACCTGATGGAACGGCGCGGCTGGCAGCGGGGCGCCCCGGTCAGGATGGGCGGGCGGCGCAAGGCGCTGCTCGGCCTGCGCTGCATCCTCTGGCCCGGGACCTGAGGCCGGGCTTGGACGCGACCCACCATGTCATCGGCGCCGGGCTTGCGGGGCTCTCCACGGCCCTGCGTCTCGCCGGACGCGGGGCCCGCGTCGTCGTGCACGAGGCGGGCGAGGTGGCGGGCGGTCGCTGCCGCACGTTCCATGACCCGCGCCTGGGATGCGCGATCGACAACGGCAATCATCTGGTCCTGAGCGGCAACAGCTCCGCCCGCGCATACCTTTCGGCCATCGGGGCGGAGGGTGCGCTGGTCGCGGCCCCGGCGCGGTTTGCCTTCATCGACCTTCCCAGCGGGCGGCGCTGGACGGTGGCACCCGGGCCCGGGCGCTGGCCGTTCTGGCCGTTCTGGCTGCTCGATCCGACGCGCCGGGTGCCCGGGATGCGCCTGCGCGATGCGTTCGGTGCCCTCGCGCTTGCCCGCGCGGGATCGGGCGAGACGGTGGCCGAGGCGGTGCGTGGCCGCGGCCCGCTCTGGTCGCGGTTCTGGGAACCGCTCACGCTCGCGGCGGTCAACGCGCCGCCCGCCCGGGCCTCGGCCCGGCTGCTCTGGGCGGTGCTGCGCGAGACGTTCCTGAAGGGCGAGGCGTTCTGCCGACCGATGCTCGCGCCCCGCGGCCTCGGCCCCGCGCTCGTCGATCCCGCCATCGCCCGGCTGCGCGCCATGGGGGTGGAGGTCCGGTTCGGCCGCGCCCTGCGCCGGGTGGAGGGCGAGGGGCGCGCAACCGCGCTGCACTTCGCCGACGGGTCCCTCGCGCTCGGGCCGGGGGACCGCGTGATCCTGGCCCTGCCGCCGGCGCGGTTGCGCGACGTGCTGCCCAGGCTCGACCCGCCCGCGGATGCCTGTGCGATCCTGAACGCCCATTTTCGCGTGGCGCCGGGCGTGGCGGACGCGGCCCCGCCGCTCATCGGGCTGATCGGGGCGGCGGCGCACTGGGTGTTCCGGCGCGGCGACGTCCTGTCCGTCACCATTTCGGCCGCCGATGCCTCGGACCTGATGGCGCTCGATGCGGCCACGCTCGGCCCGATGCTCTGGGCCGAGACGCGGGTGGCGGCCGGGCTGCCGCCGGGCACCGCGCCGCTGGCCACGCGGATCAACAAGGAGCACCGGGCAACCTTCGACCAGTCCCCCGCGGGCGCGGCCCGCCGGCTGTCGCCGCGCACGCCCCTTGCCAATCTCTTCCTTGCGGGGGATCACACCGCCACGGGGCTGCCCGCGACGATCGAGGGCGCGATCCGGTCGGGCGAGACCGCCGCGGCGCTCGCGGCCTGAGCGAACGGAAACGGGACGGGAATGGACGGCGCGGAACCTGGTCTGATTGCAACGCAGGCGGAGCGGCTCTGGGGTACCCAGCGGCCGGACGGGCATTTCGTGTACGAGCTCGAGGCCGATTGCACGATCCCCGCCGAATACGTGCTGCTCGACCATTTCCTGGGCCAGATCCGGCCCGAGGTCGAGGCGCCCATCGCCCGCTACCTGCGCGCGCGCCAGGGCCCCGATGGCTCCTGGCCGCTCTTTCAGGACGGGCCGGGCGACATCTCCTGCACGCTCAAGTGCTACTGGGCGCTGAAGCTGATCGGCGACGACCCCGCGGCGCCCCACATGGCGCGGGCGCGGTCCTGGCTGCACGGCATGGGGGGGGCGGCGCGGGCGAACGTGTTCACCCGCATCATGATGGCGCTCTACCGCGAGATCCCCTGGCACGGCATGCCCTGCATGCCGGTCGAGGTGATGCTGCTGCCGCGCTGGTTCCCGTTCCACATGAGCAAGATCGCCTACTGGTCGCGCACCGTGCTGACGCCGCTCCTGATCCTGTTCGCGCTCCGCGCAAGGGCCGCGAACCCCACGGGGCGGACCATCGCCTAGCTGTTCCTGATCCCCCCCGACCAGCCGCAGCGCTGGCAGATCAACCCCACGGGGTCGCTGGTGGGGCGGGTGTTCCTGGGCCTCGACTGGCTCCTGCACCGGGTCGAGCCGCATTTCCCCAAGGGGCCGCGGCGGCGTGCGGTGGCCAAGGCCGAGGCGTATTTCACCCAGCGGCTGAACGGGCTCGACGGGCTCGGCTCGATCTATCCCGCCATGGCAAATGCGGTGATGGCCCTGCGCGCGCTCGGCGTGCCCGATGACGACCCGCGCATGGCCACCGCCCGGGCGGCCATCGACGCCCATGTGGTCCGGCGCGGGGACGAGGTCTATCCCCAGCCCTGCGCCTCGCCCGTCTGGGACACTGGGCTCGCCGCCCATGCCC
The DNA here is from genome assembly GCA_031399375.1 of Paraoceanicella sp. Classification (GTDB taxonomy): domain Bacteria; phylum Pseudomonadota; class Alphaproteobacteria; order Rhodobacterales; family Rhodobacteraceae; genus Paroceanicella. The sequence goes on along the minus strand of JANNOT010000176.1, from coordinate 1,695 downwards.
TGCTCGAGGCGGGGGCGCCCGACGACCCGCGGCTGATCGCGGCGCTCGACTGGCTCGCCGCGCGCCAGATCCTCGACCACCGGGGCGACTGGACCGTGCGGCGGCCCCATGTGCGCCCCGGCGGGTGGGCGTTCCAGTACAACAACCCCGATTTCCCGGACGTGGACGACACGGCCGTGGTGGCAATGGCGATGCACCGCGCGGACCCGGTGCGCTACGCGACGGCCGTCGATCGGGCCTGCGAATGGATCGCGGGGATGCAGTCGTCGAGCGGCGGCTGGGGGGCGTTCGATCCGGAGAACGAGCATTTTCACCTGAACTCCATCCCCTTCGCCGACCATGGCGCACTGCTGGACCCGCCCACGGTGGACGTGACGGCGCGCTGCGTCGGCTGCCTCGCCCAGGTGGACCGCGACCGCTACCGGGACGAGATCGCCCGCGCCATCGCCTGGATGCGGGCGGAGCAGGAGCCCGACGGGTCCTGGTTCGGCCGCTGGGGGGCGAACTACATCTACGGCACCTGGTCGGTGCTGGTGGCGCTGCGCGGGGCGGGCCAGGACATGCGGGCCCCCTGGGTGCGCCGGGCGGCGGACTGGCTGAAGGCGCGCCAGCGTCCCGATGGCGGCTGGGGCGAGGGGCTGGAGACCTACGGGGTCCAGCGGGGCTTCGCCCGCGCCTCCACCCCCTCGCAGACCGCCTGGGCCCTGCTCGGCCTGATGGCCGCGGGCGAGGAGGCCTCCGAGGCCGCCACCCGCGGCGCGGCCTGGCTCGAGACCGCGCCCCGCGACGGCGCCCGCTGGGACGAGGCGCTCTTTACCGGCGTGGGCTTCCCGCGGGTGTTCTACCTTAAGTACCACGGCTACGCCGCCTACTTCCCCCTGATGGCGCTCGCCCGGCACCAGCGGATGACCCGGGGGAACGACCGGACGGCGTACGGGTTCTGAGCGCGGCCCCGTACCCTTGACCCCCTTGCTCGGCATCCTCTGCGGCCTGAAGGCCGAGGCGGCGACGCTCGGGGCGCCCGACCCGCGGATCGCGGTGGCCCTGTCCGCCGCCCGGCCCGAACGGGCGGCGGCGGAGGCCGCGCGGCTCGCGCGGATCGGCGTGCGGGCGCTCCTCAGCTTCGGGATCGCGGGGGGGCTCGACCCAGACCTCGCCCCCGGCGCGCGGGTGGTCCCGGCGCGTGTCTGCGACGGGGCCGGGGGGGCGTGGGCGACGGCGCTGCTGCCCGGGACTGGCACGCAGGTGGGGGCGGACGCGGCGGTGACGGGGGTGGGCGAGAAGGCCGCCCTGCGCGCGGCGACCGGGGCGGTCGCCGTGGACATGGAAAGCCATGTGGTGGCGCGCGCGGCGGCGGCGGCGGGCCTGCCCTTCGCTGTGCTGCGCATCGTGGCCGATCCTGCCGGGCGTGGTATTCCACAGGCGGCGCTGCGGGGTGTGGGGCCGGACGGAGCGCCGCGGATGTGGCCGGTGATTGCGGGGCTGATCCGCCGCCCGCAGGACCTGCCCGGCCTCCTCGCCCTCGGCCGCGACTACACGGCGGCGCTCGCGGCGCTGGAGCAGGCGGCGGCGGAACTGCTTCCGCCGCTCCTCGCCGCTATTCCGCGGCCCTGAGGGCTTCTCGCACGATCCGCTCGTGGTGCTCTTCGGCCGGGCGCGCGCGGGAAAGATCGATGTCCGCGACCATCGGCCCCT
>JANNOT010000166.1:0-3073 GCA_031399375.1 Paraoceanicella sp. | reverse complement strand
CGGGGCCGCGCGATAGAGCAGTGCGGCGGTCGTGGTGGAGGGATGATAGTAGAAGATCACCGTGATGAGCAGGATGGTCAGGACGACACAGGTCGTGATCCCGTAGCGGAGTTCATACCACACCGAAAAGAACGTGATCTCGCGGCCGAAGCGCTTTCCTTGGACATAGCGGCGAACGAGATAGTCGGGCAGGATCGTGACGAGCGAACAGAGGATGAGCTCGAGCATCCCTTAACCCTCCCGCTGCGGGGGTTGGTCGATCACAATCCCATCCCCGGGACCATCGACCGCGATCGCGGGCTGCGGGGCGGACCCGCGATCGCCCGAGATACGCTCGAGGGCGACGGCAATGCGCCTGATCGGGTTCGAAAAATCGGGTAACTCGACCAAGGCCAACAGCAGCGCGACAATCCAGAAGGCATGGATATGGGTGAAGAGCGAGATCAGGCAGAGCACCGCCACGATCTCCATCTGCACCTTGCGGCCCTTGTGCGCCAGCCGTTCGGGTAGCGAGTGCAGTTTGAAGAACAGGCCACCGATCAGCACCACCGAAAGCAGAAGGATCACCGCGACCGGGCCGATCAGGGCATCGCCGCTGCCCGCATCGGCGATGAAGGCGGGTAGATGCTGCGGTGCGGCTGCGTGAAGCCCCTCGGCCATGTCCTTCGCCCTCTTTCGCGCGGCCCCCGGGCCGGGGGTACGCCGTGATTTGCCCGTTCAGAGGATGCGCGACGCAAACCCGCCATCTGGCCCGATCGCAGGCGCGCCGCGGCCGCGGATGCCTGCAAAACGCCCGGGCACCTGCACCCTCCCGCCGCCTGCCCGGACACGGAACGTAATTAACGGCACGCTACATGCAGGCGGCCGCACCGCTCGCCAACGCTCAGCCATGTGGGGCGCCGGGGGTGTCCGACGCGGGGGCCATGGGGCGCGTCGGGTCGCCGGTCGCGACCATGATCTGCGGCGCGAAGAGCTCGATGCCCTGGTCGATCAGACCCTTCTGCAACGCCACGAAGATCTTGCGGCGGACGAGGAACTGTTCGCCGGGGCGGGTCATGAACTTGCAGGCAACCTGGTAGCTCTGCCCCTTGATGCTCACCGCGCCCTGGGATTTGAGCGGTTCGAGGAACTTGCCTTCGAGCTCGGGATCCTTCTCCAGCTCCGCGCCGATGCGCTTGATGACCTTGCGCACCATCTCGAGGTCGGTGGAGGCCGGCACGTCGAACAGGAACTTCACCTTCACCCAGTCCCGGCTGTGGTTCTGGATGGTGCCCATTTCCGAGAACGGGATCGTGAAGAGCGGCCCGCGGTGGTGCCGCAGGATGACGGAGCGCAACGTGAACCGCTCGACCGTGCCCTTGCCTGCGCCGGTCTCGACATACTCGCCGATCCGGAATGCGTCCTCGTAGAGATAGAACAACCCGCTGATGATGTCGGCCACGAGCTTCTGCGCGCCGAACCCGATCGCAAGCCCGAGGACGCCCGCCCCCGCAAGCAGCGGCGCAATGTTCACGCCAAGCGAGGTGAGCGCGGTCATCACCGTCATCACCGCGATGGCGGCAAGGGTGACGATGCGCAGGATCGGGATGATCGTGCCCATCCGGTTCTGCGCGCGGACCGGCCCCTCGGTCGCGGCGGCCAGCGGGTCGGGCGTCGGCGGAACCAGCAGGGACGAGGCCATGCGCCAGAGCGCGAAGCCGACGACGATCGCCAACGCGGCCTCGATCAACCCCGGCAGCAGGCGGCCCGCGCCGGTGGCCGGGGGCGCGAGCGGATCCACCCCCCAGGCGCGCAGCAGGAGGAGCGCCGCCAGGACGATCAGCCCGCCCTCGGCCAGGGCGAAACCGGCGGAGCCGAACCCGCGCGCCGCCGTCCCCGCCACGGCCTTCGCCGCCCGCTCTGCCTGCCAGATGCGCAACCCCGCGATGGCAAGCGGCGTCAGGACGAGGATCGAGAGCGTCGGCCCCGCGCCCCCCTGTGCATCCTGCCCCAGCACGCGCAGGAGACCGGCGAGGCGGATCAGCAGATCGAGCCCCACGAGGACGAGATAGACCAGTGCGAGATTGGTGGACACGGCCCGGCCGATCGGCCCCGTCGCTGCACCCTCGCCCGCCGTCGCACGCAGGGCGAGGTCGCGCAGGATGTGCCGGATGCGCCAGATGAACCACCCGATCGCGCCCGAAAATGCGACGATCAGCACGCCCCGCGCGACGATGCCCGCATCGCCGTTTCCGCTCGCAAGCCCGATGGTCGCCTGGGCGCAGAGCGAGGCGAGGTTGATGCCGATCGTGACCCGCGCGGCGGCACTCACATCCGCGGCAGCAGCGTCCGACAGGCCCATCGGGCGACGATGGGCGGCACCGGGGGCGCTCAGGAAATCGATCACGATCAGGAGCAGCCTTGCCTGGATCACCGGCCCGAGCAAGGCCCGGGTCGCCTCGACCAGTGCGGGGTTCGACCCCGACAGAACGCGCGCGAGCGCGCCTGCCACGACGAGGAAAAGGATGACGCCCGGAAGCTGGCCGCCGAGCCAGCGAAACCCGCGCGCCGTGCGGTCCTGAAACGTGTCCCCGTCCCCCGGCGTCGGCAGGCCAGGCGCGGCAAAGGCGCGACGCGCCAGGGTCTCGATCGCCAATGCGCCGCCCAGGGCGGCGACCATGACGAAAAGCGGCCAGAGCCCGCCGCCGAGCCCCGCCCACCAGTCGACAAGAAGACCCGGGAGCCTCGGCGCCTCGACGACCGCCCGCTCGATTGTCGTCTCAAGGGCCGCGGCCGATGCCTGCGTCGCGGCAGGCTCGAGCGTGGCGTCGGGAAACGCCGCCTTCAGACGCGCGATCAACTCGGGACCTGCGTCGGTCGGCAGAACGATCGTGACGCCCGGCTCGCTCATCGCAACAGGTCCCCGTGGGGCAGGTCGGATCGGGACATCTGCGGAGCTAGGGCCCGGCCGCTGCCAGCCGCCCGGTCATCGGTTTCGCCGCAGCGAGCCGAAGATCACCCCTCCGACGGCGCCGGCGGCGGCGCCTTTTCCCGCGTCTCCGGCGATGCCGCCGATGATGGCGCCCCTGGCGGC
>JANNOT010000121.1:0-5142 GCA_031399375.1 Paraoceanicella sp. | reverse complement strand
TCGGCCGGGGTGACCTTGCCGCGCACGTCGCGCAGCTCGTCGATCTGGTCGATGGTGCGGATTTCGGCGGCGTGGTGCAGGGTGTACATGACCAGCCCCTGCTTGTGCGGTTTCACCGCCACGAGGTACTCGCGCCCGTGGATCGCCACCTTGCCGATGCCGGCTTTGCCCGCCATGCCCTCGCGCATGACCGCGTACGCATCTGCGGCCATGGGCGTATCCGGCGCCAGGTAGTAGGCCTTGTCCACGTACATCGGGTACGGAATAAAGCTCCACTCGACCGCGATCAGCGCCGGGATGGCGCCCGCCGCGATCTCCAGCGCCGTCCGTCGGGGGCCGACGCTGATGCCCAGCCGCTCTGGCGTGTCGCCGTTCTTGCCGTAAAGAAACCGCAGGCGATCCCTTGCCCCCGGCACGAGGTCAAAGGACGCGCGGCTGATCCCCCCGGCATCACAGGACGATCCGTCCATGTCGAGATCGACGCCGTGACTGGGACAGAGATCGTAACAGGTCGGACCGATCACCTCGATCGTGCCGTCCGACACGATCCACTGCGTCAGGCTGCCGTCGATCATCGGGGTTCGCCGTCAAGATCATCCGCAAAGACCACGGTCCGGGCAGTCAATGCGGAAGGCAGCCGCAGCAGGACGGGACCCATAACGCACCCGGTTTCTCGCATCGCCACCATAACAATTGCGCGAGCGGCTGGCGAGGACGCGGTGGGTCCCTATCTTTCGGGTCATGACACACATGTCCCCATCCCGACGTTCGGTCCTGCGCGGCTTGGCCCTGATGACACTCGCGCGCCCGCTGGGCGCGCAGACCGTCCAGACCGGCGCCGCCGATCTCAGCGTCGCGCAGATGGCCGACGGGCTCCGCGATGCCTGGGCCATCGCGTTCCTGCCCGAGGGGCGGATGCTGGTGACCGAGAAGGCGGGGGAACTGCTCCTTCTCGATCCGCGCGGGCGCAGGGTGCGCGTGGGCGGGGTGCCGCGGGTCGATGATGCGGGCCAGGGCGGATTGCTCGACGTGGTGGTGCGGCAGGGCGCCGGGCTGCCCGAGGTGTTTCTGACCTATGCCGAGCCGGTTCAGGGCGGGGGGTCGCGGACCGCGGTGGCGCGCGGGACGCTCGACCCCGCCACCGCGCGGCTGACCGATGTGGCGGTCATCTTTCGCCAGCGCGATCCCCAGGACACCTCGCGCCACTACGGCGCGCGCGTTGCGATCTCGCCGGATGGCACGCTGTTCGTCACCCTGGGGGATCGGGGCCAGGACGTGCTCGCCCAGTCGCCCGACAGCCATTGTGGCAAGGTCGTGCGGATCCATCCCGACGGGCGCATCCCCGCGGATAACCCGCGCTTTGGCGAAACGGCTGCGCCCGGGCTCTGGTCCATCGGCCACCGCAACCCCCAGGCGGCGGCGATTCGGCCCGCGGACGGGCGGCTCTGGATCACGGAGCATGGGGCACGGGGGGGCGACGAGCTGAACCGCCCCGAGGCCGGGCGAAATTACGGCTGGCCCGTGATCTCCTATGGTCGCCACTATTCCGGTTTCCGAATTGGCGAGGGGACCGCGAAGCCGGGGATGGAGCAACCGGTCCATTACTGGGATCCCTCGATGGCGCCCTCGGGCCTTGCCTTCCTTGCGGGCAGCGTGTTCCCCCTATGGGAGGGGCAGGCCTTCGCCGGGGCCCTGAAATTCGAGAAGATCGTCCGCCTGCGGCTCGACGACGACCGGGTGGTCGAGGAGGAGGACCTCTTCACCGGCCGCTACGGGCGCATCCGCGACGTGCGGCAGGGGACCGACGGGGCGCTTTGGTTCCTGACCGATGCGACGGACGGCGCCCTCTACCGCGTCACGCCGCAGGGTCCGGCCTGAGGGACGGAACCCTCCCGGCCGGTCCCGCGTTACGCTATGTGCCCTCTCTTGGCAGTGGGCCTGCATCGCATTAACCTTGCTTTTCCCGGAAGCCACGGCCGGGTGTGCCAGCGAAAGGACCCTACCGATGTCGTCTCAGAGCCGCCGCACCTTTCTTTCGGGGGTCGGGCTTGGGTTGGCCGCGGCCCTTTCCGCGCCGCAGCTTGCCCGCGCCGCCGACAAGGCCGAGATCGACGCCGCAGTCGCCCGTGCGTTGCAGGAACTTCGCACGACGGTGTCGGGTGCCGAGGACCTCATCTCGCGCTCGCAGGGCTATCTCATCATGGCGGATGTCCGCAAAGCGGGCTTCGTGATCGGTGGCGAGTACGGCGAAGGCACGCTTTTCGTCGGGAACGCGCCGGTCGATTACTATTCGGTGGCAGCGGCGTCCTTCGGCCTTCAGGCGGGGATCCAGCGCAGCCACCAGGTTCTGTTCTTCCTGACCGAGCCCGCCCTGCGGCAGTTCCGGACCGACGACGGCTGGACCGCTGGGGCGGAGGTCGAGGTGGCGCTGCCCGACAACGGGATCGGGGCGAACGTGGACACGGTGACGGCCAACCGCCCCGTGATCGGGTTCATCTTCGGGCGCGAGGGGCTGCTTGCGGGGGCAAGCCTGGACGGGGCGAAGTATTCGCGCATCTATCGGTGACGCCCGCTCAGCGCTGACGCGGCAGGCTCGCCACGGCGCGACCCGTGGTCAGGCCCGGGCAGCCTTGGCCGGCGCGCGGAGCCGCTCGATCAGGCTCGAGGTGTCCCAGCGTCCTGCGCCCATGGCTTGCAGGTCCTTGTAGAACTGGTCCACCTGGGCCGTGACCGGCAACGGCGCACCGTTCCGGTCGGCCTCGTCCAGGCAGATGCCCAGATCCTTGCGCATCCAGTCGACGGCAAAGCCGAAATCGAAGGTCCCGGCCAGCATGGTGCGACCGCGGTTCTCCATCTGCCAGGAACCCGCCGCGCCCTTCGAGATGACATCGAGCACCGCCGCCCCGTCGAGCCCGGCCTTCTGGGCGAAGAGCATCCCCTCTGCCAGGCCCTGGAGCAGACCGGCGATGCAGATCTGGTTGACCATCTTGGTCAGTTGCCCCGATCCCGCGGGTCCCATCAGGCGACAGGCCCGGGCATAGGCGGCGATCACCGGCTCCGCCCGGGCATAGTCCGCCTCGGTGCCGCCGCACATCACCGTCAGCGCGCCATTCACCGCCCCCGCCTGTCCGCCCGACACCGGGGCATCGACGAAGCCGAGCCCGCGTGCCGCAGCCTCGCCCGCCAGGTCGCGCGCGATGTCGGCCGACGCCGTGGTGTGATCGACGAAGACCGCCCCCGGCGCCATTGCCGCGAACGCGCCATCGGGGCCGAGCGTCACGGCGCGCAGGTCCGCGTCGTTGCCGACGCAGGCCAGCACCACCGCCGCCCCCGCGGCCGCAGCCGCCGGTGTCGCACCCGATCGCCCGCCATGGGCGGCGACCCACGCCTCGGCCCGCGCCGTGGTGCGGTTGTAGACGGTCACGTCATGCCCGGCCTTGGCAAGGTGCCCTGCCATCGGTCCGCCCATAACCCCCAGCCCCAGAAATGCCACCGACGTCATCCGCGATCCCCCGCCCGTTTGCCGCTGCCTTGATCGCCTGCTAAGAGAAGGGGGTCAAGGCGAAGGACGTCGCGCATCCCATGGCAGTCGTGTTCAAATGGCTCGCGCGGCTGGTGGGCGCCCTTATGATCGTGGCCGCCGTTGCGCTCGGGGTGGTCTGGGTGCTCGCGTCGGGATCCCTGCCGGTCTATGACGCGACGTGGCGCCTGCCGGGCCCCGCGGCGCCGGTCGAGATCGTGCGCGACGCCAATGCGGTCCCCCATGTGCTGGGCCAGACGGAGGGGGACACGTTCTTCGGCCTCGGCTTTGCCCATGCGCAGGACCGGCTCTGGCAGATGGAGATCGCCCGGCGCACCTCCCAGGGACGGCTGTCCGAGCTGTTCGGGGCGCGGACGCTCGGCGTGGACACGCTGATGCGGGCGCTCGATCTCTACGCGCTCTCGGTGCGCGCGGTGCGGGTGCAGACGCCCCAGACGCGGGCGGCACTCGATGCCTATGCGGCCGGGGTGAACGCCTACCTGACACTGGTCGGGCGCGAGGCGCTGGGGCGTGGGGCGCCCGAATTCCTGCTCTTTACCGATCAGGTGGCACCCTGGACGCCCGCCGACAGCATCGGGGTGGCGAAACTGATGGCGCTCCAGCTCACCGGCCAGGCGGCGCAGGAGACGCGGCGCGCCGCCCTGTCGCTCGCCCTGCCCGCGGAGCGACTGCGTGACATCCTGCCCGACTATCCCGACGCGGCAGTGATCGCCATGCCCGAGTTTGCCGATTTGTTCCCCGGTGCAACCTACGCGGGCGCGGCCGTGCCCGATCCGTCCCCGTTTTCACCCCTGCCTGATCCGGGGTTTGCCGGTGCCTCCAACGCCTTCGCCGCCATGGGCACCCGGACGGCGACGGGCCAGCCCGTGCTCGCGACCGACCCGCATCTGGGGCTGAGCGCGCCGGGGCTCTGGATGCTCGCGCGCCTGCGGTTCGCCGATGCCGACGTCATCGGCGCGAGCATCCCCGGCCTGCCCGCCATCGTGATCGGGCGCAACGCCACCTTCGGCTGGGGACTGACCACCGCCTATCTCGATGACCAGGACGTCTATATCGAGCGGATCGATCCCGCGGACGCCAGCCGCTACCTGACCCCGGGCGGCGCGGAGCCGTTCCTGACGCGCACGACCCGGATCGAGGTGGCGGGCGAGGCGCCGCGCGAGGTGGTGCTGCGCTGGACCCGCCACGGTCCGGTGATCCCGGCGGGGTTTTTCGGCGCGGCCGAGGTCACGCCGGTCGGCCATGTCGCGGCCCTCGCCTGGACCGGGCTCCAGCCCGAGGATCACAGCATCGAGGCGCTGCTGGGCCTGATGCGCGCACCCTCCATCGCGGCGGCACGGCCGTTGCTCGCCCTCAACACCGCGCCGGGGCAGAACGTCATGATGGCCGATGCGGCGGGCGGGATCGCGATGCAGGTTTCGGGCGTGTCGCCGCTGCGCCGCAGCACCCACCAGGGCTTCGGCCGCCTGCCGGTGCCGGGCTGGGTGGCCGAGAACGACTGGATGGGCCGGGTGCCGTTCGAGGAGATGCCCTTCGTCATGAACCCGCCCGGTGGGGTCGTGGTCAACACCAATAACCGCACGACGGATGCGCCCTTTCCC
>JANNOT010000103.1:0-2336 GCA_031399375.1 Paraoceanicella sp. | reverse complement strand
GGAGGCGCCAGACCAAGCCCCGCCATCAGCACTGCGGCCGACAAAAGCGTCAGAAAGCGACGCATACCGTTCCTCCCGGACATGGCCGGGTGGATCCCCGGCGCGTTGAGACAAAAGAAATACCGACTGCGTCCGCCCGCGGGGCGGGACAAGACGCGGTCAGTCGCGGCGATGCGAATCACGGTCGTCGCGCCAGTTGGGCGCTCTGGTGCGCAACGGATCCTCCCCCGTGGCCCGCGCGGTGCGCCTGGTCGCGGTTTCCGGCTCCGTCGGCGTGCCCGATTGCGGGCCGGCAGGGCAGGGCGTGGACGGCGTGCCGCAGTAGGGCGTTCCGGGCCCGGCATCGTCGGCAGCCTCCGTCTCCTCGCGCTCGAAGAGATCGCGCAGGGTGAAGCCGACCATGTCGACCGCTGCGCGGGCGGGAAGCGACCCAAGCGGGACCGTCACGGCCAGCAGTGCGACCCCCATTGCAACGCGCATCCAACGACCCTCCAGTGCCCGCGGATGAAGAGATAATACATCAACGCTCCGACGGGGATGCGCATTCGCAACGCCGCGTCACGTCTGCGTGAGGGCGCGGAACGGTCAGGCGAGCGCGCCGTCGCACCGCGCGCAGACGCCCGGGTGGGCATGGTGGCCGGTATCGGTCAGGATTTTCCAGCAGCGCTGGCACTTCTCGCCCGGCGCGGCGGCGGGAATCACGGTCACACCCGCCACATCGTCGAGGGTGAAGCCCGGACCGGGGTCGGCGTCCGCGAGCGTAAGGCCGGATGTGATGCATATCTCGGCGAAATCCAGCCCGGCGAGGGTGGCACGCGCGGTCGCGTCCGCCACGTAGACGAGCGGCGCGGCCTCGAGGCTCGAGCCGATGCGCTTCTCGCGCCGTTCGACCTCGAGCGCGCCGGTGACCACGCGGCGGACCCGGCGCACCACCTCCCACCGTGCGGCGAGCGCGTCGTCGCGCCACGTGGCGGGGGTGTCGGGGAAATCGACCAGGTGCACCGAGCCGTCATCGCCCGGAAAGCGGTCGAGCCAGACCTCTTCCATCGTGAACACGAGGATCGGGGCGAGCCAGGTCGTCAGCCGGTGAAAAAGCGCATCGAGCACCGTCCGGCACGCCCGCCGCCGCAGGCTATCGGTGCCGTCGCAATAGAGCGCGTCCTTTCGGATGTCGAAGTAGAATGCGGAGAGGTCAGAGGTCGCGAAGGCGAAGAGCTCCTGCAGGACGCCGGGAAAATCATAGGCGGCGTAGCCTGCGCGGACACGGGCATCGAGCTCGGCGAGGCGGTGGAGCACCCAGCGTTCAAGCTCCGGCATCTCGCCCGCCGGGACCCGCTCGGCATCGTCGAAGCCTGCGAGATTGCCCAGCAGGAAGCGCAGGGTGTTGCGCAGGCGGCGGTAGCTGTCGGCGGTGCCCTTCAGGATCTCCGGCCCGATGCGCAGGTCGATGGTGTAGTCCGACTGCGCCACCCAGAGCCGCAGGATGTCGGCGCCGTATTCCTTGATCACCTGCTCGGGCGCGACGGTGTTGCCGAGGGACTTCGACATCTTCCGCCCCTCCTCATCCAGAGTGAAGCCATGGGTCAGCACGCCCTTGTAGGGCGCGCGCCCGCGGGTCCCGCACGCCTGGAGCATCGAGGAATGGAACCAGCCGCGGTGCTGGTCCGTCCCCTCGAGGTAGAGGTCCGCGGGCCAGCCCCCATCCGCCCGGTCGCGCAGCGCGAAGGCATGGGTGGAGCCGGAATCGAACCAGACGTCGAGGATGTCGGTGACCTTCTCCCACTCGGCCGGGTCGTAGCCGTTGCCGAGGAAGCGCGCCGCCGCCCCGTCCGCGTACCAAGCATCGGCCCCCTCGGCCCGGAACGCCTCCGCGATGCGGGCATTGACGGCTGGGTCGCGAAGCAGCTCGCGGGTCTGGCGGTTGACGAAGCAGGTCAGCGGCACGCCCCAGGCGCGTTGGCGGCTCAGCACCCAGTCCGGGCGGGCCGCGATCATGGCGTGCAGCCGGTTGCGTCCCGCCGCGGGCGTCCACGTGACGAGCTGGTCGATCGAGGCGAGCGCCCGTTCCCGGATCGTCGTGCCGTACGCGCCCATCCCATCGTCCAGCGGCTTGTCGATGGCGACGAACCATTGCGGGGTGTTGCGGAAGATCAGCGGCGCCTTGGACCGCCAGGAATGGGGATAGGAATGCTTCAGCCGCCCGCGGGCGAGCAGCGCGCCGACATGGACCAGCGCGTCGATGACCTGGCGGTTGGCGTCACCCTCCTTGCCCTTGGCGTCGAAGATCACGCCCCCGCCGAACAGCGGCAGGTCAGGCCGGAAACGGCCATCGGGCA
>JANNOT010000102.1:0-15118 GCA_031399375.1 Paraoceanicella sp. | reverse complement strand
CCCTTCGCCGCGCAGAAGTACGACGTGCTGCCCGACATGATCACCTGCGCCAAGGGGCTGACCAACGGCGTGATCCCGATGGGCGCGGTCCTGACCACGGCGGCGATCCACGACGCCTTCATGACCGGGCCGGAGAACCTGATCGAGCTTTTCCACGGCTATACCTATTCGGGCAACCCGATCGCCTCGGCAGCAGGGCTCGCCACGCTCGAGACCTATGCCGAGGAGGGGCTGCAGACCCGCGCGGCCGAGCTTGCCCCCTACTGGGCGGACGCGGTCCATTCCCTGCGCGGCCTGCCCCACGTGATCGACATCCGCAACGAGGGGCTGATCGCGGGCATCGAGCTTTCCCCGATCCCGGGTGCCCCGACCAAGCGGGCCTTTGCCGCCTTCCTCGCCGCCTACGAGAAGGGGATCCTCATCCGCACCACGGGCGACATTATCGCGCTGTCGCCGCCACTGATCATCGAGAAACCCCAGATCGACGAGCTGATCGGCACGCTGGCGGATGTGTTGAGGACCCTGCCATGACCCGCGCCCCTGCCGCATCGAAGATCCTGGTCGAGACCGACCGCGTGCGCGTGACCCGCTACGATTTCGCCCCCGGCGCGGAGACGGGCTGGCACGTCCACGGCCACGACTACGTCATCACCACCCTGACCCCCTGCGTGCTGGTGCTGGAGGAACCCGGCGGTGGCACGCGCGAGGTGGTGCTGGAGGCGGGCATTGCCTACAGCCGCGACGCGGGGGTGGAGCACAACGTGATCAATGGCAGCGACGGGCCGATCGCGTTCGTGGAGACGGAGCTGAAGTGAGCCTCGGCGCAAACCTGACGGTCAATGCGGACCGGCTCTGGTCCACGCTCGACGAGATGGCGCAGATCGGGCCTGGCCTGCGCGGCGGGTCGAACCGCCAGACCCTGACCGATGCCGATGGCGAGGGGCGCAGGCTCTTTGCCCGCTGGTGCGCGGAGGCCGGGATGACCATGGGCGTGGACCAGATGGGCACCATGTTCGCGCGGCGCGAGGGGGTGGAGCCCGACCTGCCCCCGGTCTATGTCGGCAGCCATCTCGACACCCAGCCGACCGGCGGGCGCTATGACGGGGTGCTGGGGGTGCTCGGCGGGCTCGAGGTGATCCGCAGCCTCAACGATCTTGGCATCCGCACCCGCCACCCCATCGTTGTCACGAACTGGACCAACGAGGAGGGGGCACGCTTCGCCCCCGCGATGATCGCCTCGGGCGTCTTTGCGGGCGTCATCGACCAGGACTGGGCCTATGACCGCCGCGATGCCGAGGGCAAGCGCTTCGGCGACGAGCTTGTCCGCATCGGCTGGCGCGGGGACGAGGCGGTGGGCGCGCGGCCCATCCACGCGTTCTTCGAACTCCATATCGAGCAGGGCCCGATCCTGGAGGCAGACGGGGTGGAGATCGGCGTGGTCACCCACGGCCAGGGCCTCTGGTGGCTTGAGATCACGCTGACCGGGCGCGACAGCCATACCGGGTCCACCCCCATGGCCCTGCGCCGCAACGCGGGGCTCGGCTTCGCGCGGATCACCGAACTGGTGCATGCGACGGCGATGGAGGCGCAGCCCGATGCGGTCGGCACCATCGGCCAGGCATTCTTTCACCCCAACAGCCGCAACGTGATCCCGGGGCGCGTGGTGTTCACCGTGGACATCCGCTCGCCCGACCTCGGGAAACTCGACGCCATGCGCGCGCGGATCGAGGCCGGGGCGCGGGACATCGCCCTGACCCTCGGGCTCGACATCGCCATCGACCCCGTGGGCCATTTCGATCCCGTGGCCTTCGACGCCTCCTGCGTCGGTGCGGTCCGCGACGCCGCCACGCGGCTTGGCTACACCCACCGCGACATCGTCTCGGGTGCCGGGCACGATGCCTGCTGGATCAACCGCGTCGCCCCCGCCGCCATGATCTTCACCCCCTGCCGCGACGGGCTCAGCCACAACGAGGACGAGTGGATCAGCAAGGACTGGGCCGCGCGCGGGGCCAACGTGCTCTTTCACGCCGTGGTCGAAACGGCCGGGATCGTCGGGTGACGCCGTGCTAGGGTGGTCGCGGAGGAGGCGGGGATGAGCGACACACCGGGGACGCCGCGGGGCGAAATCACCAACCTGTTGATCTTCGAAACGCTGAAGGCAATCCAGGGAAAGCAGGCCGAGCATTCCGAGGATCTGCGGGAGATCAAGGGACGCATCGGCATTCTCGAGGCGCAATATGCGAGCCTCTCCAACCGGCTTGACCGCCTCGACCATAGGGTCGTGCGCATCGAAGCCCGCCTCGGGTTGATCGAGGCATGAGGTCCGCCCGGCTCGTGCTGCCATTGCTCTTGGCCCTCGCCGCCTGCGGCGAGGTCTCGCCCAACCTATCTCTCGTCACCGAGGTCCGACCCGGGATCGCGGATCCCGCGCTGCTCGCGCAGGGCCCCGGTCCCGCGCCGGGTACGGGCGTCACCTGGCGGACCGAGTACCGGCAGGGCGCGCGGACCCCGCGGTTCGGGCGGCGGACCGCCACCCTGGCCCGGGTCGAGGGCGACCGCTACCACTGGGACGGGGAGCTTGCGATCAACCTGCCTACCGTCCAGGCCGCGATGGCGGTTCAGATGCTGGCGCGCGACGGCCGCACCTTCGTCGAGCGCGAGGGGGGGATCGTCACCCAGACGGCGATCATTGCCGACCGCAGTTTCGCCGCCACCTCGGCCCGCACGCTCGACGCGGTGGTCTTTGCCCCTGACAACTGCCATGCCCGGGTAGGGACCTGCGCCTATACCCGCACCGTCGCGGGCAAGGCGCCCGAACACCTCATCGCCGAGACCGCCTTCGCCGGCGGGGTGTTCAGCCGGACCGTCCGCCACGACCCTGCCCGCGACCCCCAGCGCCGCGACGGCCTGGCGGAGACGGCGCGGTATTCCGTGGACCAGCACGGCCTGCCGATCGACGAGATCGTCCAGCGCGGCGACACCATCAACATCCTGCGCCGCATTTCGCCGTGAGCGGCGGCGCAGGTAGCCGGGGGGCAAGCATGAGCAAGGTTATCAAGGGCGGCACGATCGTCACCGCCGATCGCAGCTACGTCGCCGATGTGCTGATCGAAGGCGCGCGGATCGCGGCCATCGGCGAGAGCCTTTCGGGCGACGAGGTGATCGACGCCACCGGCGCCTATGTCATGCCGGGGGGGATCGACCCGCACACCCATCTCGAGATGCCGTTCATGGGAACGACGGCGGCCGAGACCTTTGCCTCGGGTACCTTCGCGGCAGCCTCCGGGGGGACCACGCTGCTGGTCGATTTCGTGCTGCCCGGACCCGACGGGATGATCGCGGCGCTCGACGACTGGGAACGCCGCGCGCGGCCCCAGATCTGTACGGACATCTCGTGGCACATGGCCGTCACCGGCTGGGACGCCCGCACCCATCGCGAGATGGCCGAGGTGGTGGCGCGGGGCGTGAACACGTTCAAGCACTTCATGGCCTACAAGGGCGCACTGATGGTCCAGGACGACGAGATGTTCGCGTCCTTCCAGCGCTGCGCGTCGCTCGGCGCCCTGCCGCTGGTCCATGCCGAGAACGGCGACATCGTGGCGGAGCTGCAGAAGAAATACATGGACCTCGGCATCACCGGTCCCGAGGGACATGCCTACAGCCGCCCGCCCGAGGTGGAGGGCGAGGCGACCAACCGCGCCATCATGATCGCCGACGCCGCGGGCGTCCCGGTCTACATCGTCCACGTGAGCTGCGAGCAGGCGCACGAAGCGATCCGGCGCGCACGGCAGAAGGGGATGCGGGTCTATGGCGAGCCGCTGGTCCAGCACCTGACGCTGGACGAGGGCGAATACTTCAACCGCGACTGGGAATACGCCGCCCGGCGGGTCATGTCCCCGCCCTTCCGGTCAAAGGACCACCAGGCGAGCCTCTGGGCCGGGCTCGCCGCCGGATCGCTCCAGGTCGTGGCGACCGACCACTGCGCCTTTACCACCCAGCAGAAGCACATGGGCGACGCGGGCTTTCCCATGATCCCCAACGGGACCGGCGGGCTCGAGGACCGGCTCGCCATGCTCTGGACCCACGGGGTCGAGACGGGGCGCCTGACGGCGGAGGAGTTCGTGGCCGTCACCTCGACCAACATCGCGCGCATCCTCAACATCTACCCGCGCAAGGGGTCGGTCACGGTGGGCGCGGATGCCGACCTCGTGGTGTGGGATCCTGCCATCTCCAAGACCATCTCGGCCGCGACCCAGAAGTCGATCATCGATTACAACGTGTTCGAGGGGATGAAGGTCACCGCCCAGGCCCGCCACACCCTGAGCCGGGGCGACATCATCTGGTCCCATGGCCAGAACACCGAGCCCCGCCCCGGCCGCGGACAGGTCGTCGCGCGCCCCGCGTTCCCCGCAACCGCCAAGGCGGTCGCGACGTGGAAGGCGCTGACAGCCCCCCGGATGATCGAGCGGGACCCGCGGAACATCCCGAGCGGGGTCTAGCTGTTGCGCCCAGTGATCGAGGCGCGCGGCCTTACGCTGACCTTCCAGACTGGCGACGGGCCGGTCCATGCGCTGAAGGATGTGGACCTTTCCATCCGCGCGGGGGAATTCGTCAGCTTCATCGGCCCGTCGGGCTGCGGCAAGACCACGTTTCTTCGGGTGGTGGCGGATCTCGAGCAGCCGACGGGGGGCGCGGTCAGCGTCAACGGGATGACGCCGGACGCCGCCCGTCGCGCGCGGGCGTACGGCTACGTGTTCCAGGCGGCGGGGCTCTACCCATGGCGGAGCGTGGCGGGCAACATCCGCCTGCCGCTGGAGATCATGGGGATCCCGCGCGAAGAGCACGGGGCCCGCGTCGCCCGGGTGCTGGAGCTGGTGGAGCTGACCGGCTTCGAGCGCAGGTTTCCCTGGCAGCTCTCGGGGGGGATGCAGCAGCGTGCGTCCATTGCCCGGGCACTCGCCTTCGACGCCGGGATCCTGCTGATGGACGAGCCCTTCGGCGCGCTCGACGAGATCGTGCGCGACAAGCTCAACGAGGAACTGCTGGGCCTTTGGGACCGGACGGGAAAGACGATCCTCTTCGTCACCCACTCGATCCCCGAGGCGGTCTATCTCTCCACCCGCATCGTGGTGATGAGCCCGCGCCCCGGGCGGATCATCGACGTGATCGACAGCCCCCTGCCCCGCACGCGTCCACTCGACATCCGCGAGACGCCCGCGTTCCTCGAGGTCGCCCGGCGGGTGCGCGAGGGGCTGCGGGCGGGGCACAGCTATGACTGACACCCGATGACCCGCGCGCTTCCCCTCCTCAGCGTTCTCGCGGGGCTCCTTGCCCTCTGGTACGCGGGCGCGGTGCTGCTGAACGCGGCCCTTGTGCGTGACCAGGCGGCGCGGGACGGGCGGGCGCTTTCGACCGCCGCTCTGATCGGGGCGACCTGGGCGCAGGACAAGGCGCTGCTGCCCGCCCCGCACCAGATCCTGGCAGAGATCTGGGCGACGACGGTCGAGCAGCGCGTGACCTCCAAGCGCAGCCTGGTCTGGCACGGGTGGATCACGCTCCAGGCAACGCTGCTGGGCTTCGTGCTCGGGACCGGGCTGGGGGTACTGCTCGCCATCGGCATCGTGCATAACCGGGCGATGGACCTGGGGATGATGCCCTGGATCATCGCATCCCAGACCATCCCGATCCTCGCCATCGCGCCGATGATCATCGTGGTGCTCTACAATGTCGGGGTCGAGGGGCTGGTGGCCAAGGCGACGATCTCGGCGTACCTCTCGTTCTTTCCCGTGGCCGTGGGGATGGTAAAGGGCCTGCGCAGCCCGGATGCGATGCAGCTCGACCAGATGCGGACATGGAGCGCGAGCCCGGCCCAGGTGTTCTGGCGGCTGCGCCTGCCCGCCTCGGTGCCCTACCTCTTCGCCTCGCTCAAGGTCGCGGTGGCCATCGCCCTGGTAGGGGCGATCGTGGGCGAGCTTCCGACCGGGGCGCAGGGCGGCTTCGGATCGCGGATGCTGAACGGCAGCTATTACGGCCAGACGCTGATCATCTGGTCCGCACTGATCGGGGCGGCCGTCTGCGCCGGTGCGCTCGTCGGGCTGATCGGGCTTGTCCAGCGCGCGACGCTGCGGCGGATGGGCATGGCATGACGACGGTGCTCTGGGGCGCGCTCCTGGTCTGGGTGTCGGCCTGGGTGCTGAACGTCGTCCTGGCGCGTCGGCGCGCGGGCTGGGTGCGGGTGGTCGTGCCCGCGCTCTTTGGTCTCGCCGTCCTCGCGCTGTGGGAGGGGGTCACGCGTGGCCTCGGCGTCCCCGCGCTCATCCTGCCCCCGCCCTCGGCGATCGGGCGGGCGCTGGCCGATCCCGACACCCAGGCCCTGCTCGGGGCGGACGTCGTCCAGACGGCGCTTCGCGGGGCGCTGACGGGCTATGTGATCGGCTGTGGTGCTGCGATCCTGACCGCGGTCGCCATCGACCGCTCGCCGTTCCTGCAACGCGGGCTCCTGCCCATCGGCACGCTGATGGCCGCGCTGCCCGTCATCGGGATCGCCCCGATCATGGTGATGTGGTTCGGCTTCGACTGGCCGTCTAAGGCGGCGGTGGTGGTCGCGATGGTGTTCTTTCCCATGCTGGTGAATGCGGTCCAGGGGCTGCAGGCGACCGATGCGCTGCAGCGCGACCTGATGCGGACCTGGGCGGCGGGGTACTGGCAGGGGCTCGTCAAGCTGCGCCTGCCCGCCGCGGCGCCGTTCCTGTTCAACGGGCTCAAGATCTGCTCGACGCTCGCGCTGATCGGGGCCATCGTGGCAGAGTTTTTCGGCACGCCCACGGTGGGCATGGGCTTTCGGATCTCGACCGAGGTGGGGCGGCTCAACCTCGACATGGTCTGGGCGGAAATCGCGGTGGCAGCCCTGGTGGGGTCCGCGTTCTACGGTGTGGTCACGCTCGCCGAACGGGCGGCCACGTTCTGGCACCCGAGCCAGAGGGGATGAGCTCGGGGCCGATGACAACAGGAGAGTATGGATGAGATCGTCGATTGCAGGGGCCGCAGCGGCCCTGCTGGCACTGGGGGCCGCGGGGGCGGCGGCGGCGGACAAGGTCACGCTCCAGCTCAAGTGGGTGACCCAGGCGCAGTTCGCCGGCTACTACGTGGCCCAGGCCGAGGGGTACTACGAGGCCGAGGGGCTCGAGGTCGAGATCAAGCCGGGCGGCCCGGACATCGCGCCCCCGCAGGTGCTCGCAGGGGGCGGGGCCGACGTGATCGTCGAATGGATGCCCGCGGCCCTCGCCGCGCGGGAGAAGGGCCTGCCGCTCGTCAACATCGCCCAGCCGTTCAAATCCTCGGGCATGATGCTGACCTGCCGCAAGGAGACGGGGATCGCGACCCCCGCCGATTTCAAGGGCAAGACCCTGGGGGTCTGGTTCTTCGGCAACGAGTTCCCGTTCCTGAGCTGGATGGCCCAGCTCGGGCTGCCCACCACGGGCGGTGCGGACGGGGTGACGGTGCTCAAGCAGGGCTTCAACGTCGATCCGCTGATCCAGAAGCAGGCCGATTGCGTGTCCACCATGACCTACAACGAATACTGGCAGGTGATCGACGCGGGGCTCTCGCCCGATGACCTCGTGGTGTTCAAGTACGAGGACCAGGGGGTCGCCACGCTCGAGGACGGGCTCTACACCACCGCCGACCGGCTGGCCGATCCGGCTTTTGCCGAGCGGATGGTGAAGTTCGTGCGCGCCTCGATGAAGGGCTGGAAATACGCCGAGGCCAATCCCGACGAGGCGGCCGAGATCGTGCTCGAGAACGACGCGACGGGCGCCCAGACCGAGGCGCACCAGAAGCGCATGATGGGCGAGATCGCGAAGCTGACCGCGGGCTCGAACGGCGCGCTCGATCCCGCGGACTACGAGCGGACGGTGAAGTCGCTGCTGTCGGGGGGATCGGACCCGGTGATCTCCAAGGCGCCCGAGGGGGCCTGGACCCATGCCATCACCGACGCGGCGCTGAACTGATCCTTGACCTGCCCGGCGGTGGTGATTACACCACCGCCACCTTGTCGAACCCGGCGGTGGCGAAGCGCCACCGCCGTCGTGGCGAAGTAGCTCAGTTGGTTAGAGCACGGGAATCATAATCCTGGGGTCGGGGGTTCAAGTCCCTCCTTCGCTACCATCCGCGCCGCAGGGGCGGTCAACCTGCTTCACGACCTGCGATGCCGGTTTTCGGGCCGCTCGGGCCATGCGCGTCCGGGCGCCTCCAGCTGCGCATCCTGCGACGGCATGGATGCGTCGCGATCCCGGTCATGCCGCGTCGTGGAAGATGATCCCCAGCGTCATGCGCTCGCCGGCATGCACCCGGCTTACGCCATGGCGCAGCCGGGCGGCGTAGACCCCGCGGGCGCCTGCAATCGGCCGCTCAGTATTGGCGAAGATCGCGCCCTCGCCCAGGCCGAGCTCCAGCACCTCGACCCGGCTCTGCCGCCGCGGGCGGGCCTCGGTCAGCGCGAACGCGCCCCCGGTGAAATCGGTGCCCGGCGCGCTCAGCAGGATCACGAGCTGGAACGGGAACGCGAGCGGGCCGTAGACGTCCTGGTGCAGGCAATTGTAGTCCCCCGGGCGATAGCGCAGCAGCAGCGGCGTCGGCCGAACCTGTCCTGCCGCATGGCAATCGGCCCGGAAATCGTCGAACCGGTCAGGGTAGCGGTGCGCCCGCCCCAGCGCGGCCATCCACGCGTTCGCCAGGGGGGCGAGCCGGGCATAGGCGCCCTGGCGCAGCGCGTCGACCGCCGGGGGCAGCGGATAGGCGAGGTAGCGGTAGACGCCCGACCCGAAGCCGTGGCGCGCCATGTCGATGGTCGCGCGGAACCGCGCGTCGTCGTCGAACATCGCCCGCAGGGCCGCGCAGTCGTCCGGGGCAAGCAGCGGGCCGGTGCAGGCGGCACCCCAGCGGTCGAGCGCGCCCGCCATGCCGGGCCAGTCGAGATCGTCGATCGGGGTCATGGTCCCTCCTGCGGCAACACGCCCCTGACCTAGCGCAGGCGCCACCCCGGGTCTGCCCGGTTCTTGCGGCCGGGTCGGGGCGATGCGACCGGGCGGGGTCATGCCTGCACCCCGCCCCGAGGGCTGGACAACCGCCCTGCCCGTCGAAAGAGTCGCCCCATGACCGACGCCCCCCGCCTGCGCCTGCGCGTGATCCTCGGCCCCGGCGTGATGATCGGGCCGGGCAAGGCCGACCTGCTGGGGCTGATCCACGAGACGGGCTCGATCGCGGCGGCGGGACGCCGGATGGGGATGAGCTACAAGCGCGCTTGGATGCTGGTCGAGGCGATGAACGCCCACTACACCGCCCCCCTGGTCGAGAGCAGCCGCGGGGGGGCGACCCATGGCGGCGCGGTGCTGACCGACACCGGGCTGCGCGTGCTCGCCTGCTACCGGCGGATCGAGACGCGGGCTGCCGCGGCGGCCGAGGTCGAGGTGGCAGAACTGCGGGGTCTGGTGCGGGATATGGTCGGCGAAAAATAACGCTTGCCAGCCTGCGACAACAACCCGATATGGTTCGCGGGAAATGTCGAGAGGTACCACCCGATGTCGGTCCTGCCCCGTCTCGCGCTCGTTGCGGCCCTCACGCTTGCCCCCGTTGCCGCGGCGGCGGAAGAGATCGTCGTCTTCGCGGCGGCGAGCCTCAAGACCGCGCTCGATACCGTCGCCACGGCCTGGGCGGCCGAGGCGGGGCATACCGCCACGATCTCCTACGCCGCGTCCTCGGCGCTGGCGCGGCAGATCGAGGCGGGGGCACCGGCGGATGTCGTGCTGTCGGCCGATGTCGCCTGGATGGACCATCTCGCGGCCCGCGGGCTGATAGCGGCCGACACGCGGGCCGACCTGCTGGGCAATCGCCTGGTGCTGATCGGCCCGGCCGGGGCAGCGGACATCGCCGTGGCACCGGGCTTCGCGCTCGCCACGGCGCTGGGGGGCGGGCGGCTCGCCATGGCCGACGTGGCGGCGGTTCCCGCAGGCAAGTACGGGCGGGCAGCCCTCGAATCTCTCGGCGTCTGGACCTCGGTCGAGGGCAGCCTCGCCCAGGCCGAGAACGTGCGCGCGGCCCTCGCCCTCGTCGCCCGGGGCGAGGCGCCGCTCGGCATCGTCTATGCCACCGATGCGATGTCCGATCCCGCGGTGCGGATCGTGGGCACGTTCCCCGAGGATAGCCACCCCCCCATCATCTACCCCGTGGCGGTGACGGCGCGCGCGACCTCCGCGGCGGCGCGGGATTTCGTCGCCTATCTGGGGACCGCGGCACCACAGGCAGTGTTCGAGGAACAGGGGTTCACGGTCCTGCAATGACGGCCATGCGCCCATGATGGACCTGAGTGCTGCGGAATGGACGGCGGTCCGGCTGTCGCTGGTGGTGTCGGTCTGGGCCACGGTCGTCAGCCTGCCGGTCGGGATCCTGACCGCGCTTGTGCTTGCACGCGGGCGGTTCTGGGGGCGGGCGCTCCTGTCGGGCATCGTCCATCTGCCGCTGATCCTGCCCCCGGTCGTGACGGGTTACCTCCTCCTCATCACCTTCGGCCGTCGGGGGCCGGTTGGGCAGGCGCTGGAATCGGCGTTCGGCCTCGTCTTGTCCTTCGACAGGAAGGGGGCGGTGCTCGCCTGTGCCATCATGGGGTTTCCCCTGATGGTCCGCGCGATCCGCCTGGCCATCGAGGCGGTGGACCCCAGGCTGGAGGAAGCGGCAGGCACGCTGGGCGCGGGACGGGTCGCGACATTCCTCGTCATCACCCTGCCGCTCTGTCTGCCGGGGATCCTCGCGGGCGCGATCCTGGGCTTTGCCAAGGCGATGGGAGAGTTCGGGGCCACGATCACCTTCGTCTCCAACATTCCCGGCCAGACCCAGACACTGCCCTCGGCCATCTACACCTTCACCCAGGTGCCGGGGGGAGAGACCGGGGCCCTGCGCCTGACACTGCTCGCCATTGCCATCGCCATGGCCGCCATCCTGGGCTCGGAGGTGCTGGCGCGCCGCATGGCCCGGCGCGCGGCGGGGTGAGCATCGAGGTCGACCTGCGCCACCGGATGGGCGCGTTCACCCTCGACGCGCGCTTTACCGCGCCATCGGGGATCACGGCGCTCTTCGGCCGGTCGGGCGCGGGCAAAAGCACGATCGTCCAGGCCATCGCGGGGCTGGTCCGGCCCCAGGCGGGACGGATCGTTCTGGGGGGGCGCGTGCTGCTCGATACCGCAGCGGGCATCGACATCCCCCGCCACCGCCGCAGGCTCGGCTATGTGTTCCAGGAGGGGCGGCTCTTTCCCCACCTGAGCGTGCGCCAGAACCTCGTCTTCGGCCGCTGGTTTGCGCCCCGCGGCAGCGCGGGCGACGACGTGGCGCGGGTGGTGGACCTGCTCGGGATCGCGCCCCTGCTCGCGCGTCGTCCGGGGCACCTGTCGGGCGGGGAAAAGCAGCGCGTTGCCATCGGGCGCGCCCTGCTCTCGGCCCCCGACGCGCTTCTGATGGACGAGCCGCTCGCCGCGCTCGACGATGCGCGGCGGGCAGAGATCCTGCCCTATCTCGAACGGCTGCGCGACGAGGTGCGGGTGCCCATCCTCTATGTCAGCCATTCGGTGGCAGAGATCGCGCGGCTCGCGACGACCGTCGTGGCCATCGCCGACGGGCGGGTGGAGCGGGTGGGCGGGGCGTCGGACGTCCTGTCCGACCCGTCCGCGGCGCGCCTGATGGGGGGTGGGGATGCGGGCGCGGTCCTGACCGCCCGGGTCGTGGCCCACGATCCCGCCGATGCCCTGACCGAGCTTGCGGGCGGGGGCGGGCGGCTCTTTGTCCCCCTGCTCTCCGATCCCCCGGGCGCGGAGGTGCGGGTCCGCCTGCGCGCCGACGACGTGATGATCGCGCTCGACCGGCCGCTGGGGATCAGCGCGCTCAACGTGCTGCCCGCGACGATCACGCAACTGGTCGAGGGGCGGGGCGGCCGGGTGGCCATCGGCCTCGCCTGCGGGCCGGACCGGATCCTCGCGCGCATCACCCGGCGATCCGCCATGGCGCTGGGGCTCGCCCCCGGCACGGCCTGCTTTGCGGTGCTGAAATCCGTCGCCATCGCCCGGCACGATCTGGGCCACGGTTAGGCGTTACGAATTTTCGTTGCCAGCCGGATTTTCGTAACGCATACTGCGAATATCGTGGTAGGGGATGACGCATGTACAGCCAGGGCCTGATCGGCGCCGATGGGCGCACGGACGAGACGCCGGAGTTTCTTGCCGCCTTCCAGGCCCGCATCGATGCCGACGAGAAGATCGAGCCCAACGACCCGATGCCCGAGGGCTACCGCCGCACGCTGATCCGCCAGATCGGCCAGCACGCCCATTCCGAGATCGTGGGCATGCTGCCCGAGGGCAACTGGGTAACCCGCGCGCCGAGCCTGCGGCGCAAGGCGGCCCTGCTGGCCAAGGTGCAGGACGAGGGCGGGCATGGCCTCTACCTCTACGCCGCCGCCGAGACGCTGGGGATCAGCCGCGACCAGATGACCGAGGAGCTGCTGGCGGGCCGGGCCAAGTATTCGTCCATCTTCAACTACCCCACGCCGACCTGGGCCGATATCGGCGCCATCGGCTGGCTGGTGGACGGGGCGGCGATCATGAACCAGATCCCGCTCTGCCGCTGCTCCTACGGCCCCTATGCCCGCGCGATGATCCGGGTGTGCAAGGAGGAAAGCTTCCACCAGCGCCAGGGCTACGAGATCATGATGACCCTCGCCCGCGGCACGCCGGAGCAGCGGGCGATGGCCCAGGACGCACTCGACCGCTGGTGGTGGCCGTCCCTGATGATGTTCGGCCCGCCCGACAGCGACAGCCAGCATGGCGACCAGTCGATGGCGTGGAAGATCAAGCGCTTCACCAATGACGAGCTGCGCCAGCAGTTCGTGGACGCGACCGTGCCCCAGGCGGCGGCGATCGGGCTGTCCATGCCCGACCCGGACCTGCGCTGGAACGAGGACCGCGGGCACCATGATTTCGGCCCCATCGACTGGGACGAGTTCTGGCGCGTGGTCAAGGGCGGGGGTCCGATGAACCGCGACCGCCTCGCCGCCCGCAGGCAGGCGTGGGAGGACGGCGCCTGGGTGCGCGAGGCCGCCCTCGCCCATGCGGACAAGCGCGCGGCACGCCGGATCGCCGCCGAATGACCCGCGAGACCCCGCTTTGGGAGGTGTTCATCCGCCCCCGCAACGGCCTGTCGCACCGCCATGTCGGTTCGGTCCACGCGGCCGATGCAACGCTGGCCATGCAGGCTGCCCGCGACGTCTACACCCGGCGGGGCGAGGGCAACTCGATCTGGGTCGTGGCGTCCGCGGCGATCGTCGCATCTGACCCCGACCGGCAGGGCGAGAATTTCGAACCCGCGCTCTCCAAGGTCTACCGCCACCCGACTTTCTACGACATCCCCGACGATGTGGGGCACATGTGATGGATCCGCGGGTCGAAATCCTGCTCCGCCTCGCCGATGATGCGCTGATCCTGGGGCACCGCCTGTCGGAATGGTGCGGCCATGCGCCGATGCTGGAGGAGGACCTGGCGCTTCCCAACATGGCGCTCGACCTGATCGGCCAGGCGACGGCGCTCTACACCCATGCGGGCGCGCTGGAGGGGGCGGGGCGCAGCGCCGACGACCTCGCGTTCCTCCGCGTGGATTGCCAGTATCGCAACTGCCTGCTCGTCGAACGCCCCAATGGCGATTTCGCCCATACGATGCTGCGCCAGTTCTACGCCGCGGCGTTCATGGAGCCGTTCTGGCGCGCGGCGCAGGCCTCGAGCGATCCGGTGCTCGCCGGGATCGCGGGCAAGGCGGTCAAGGAGATCGCCTATCATGTGCGCCACAGCGCCGAATGGGTGATCCGGCTCGGCGACGGGACCGAGGACAGTGCGCGGCGGATGGCGGCGGCGGTCGATGCGCTGCACCCCTACACGGGCGAGATGTTCGAGACCGACACGGTCGTGGCCGCGATGGTCGCGGCCGGGGTGATCCCCGACCCCGCCACGCTGCGCCCGGGCTGGGACCGGACGGTCGCGGCGGTCTTTGCCGAGGCCGGGCTGCGCCTGCCCGTCGTGACATACCCCTATACCGGCGGGCGGTCGGGGCGGCACGGCGAGGAGCTGGGCTTTCTGCTCGCGCAGATGCAGATCATGCAGCGCACCTATCCCGGGGCGACGTGGTGAGCGCCGCCCGCGCCTATGCCGCCGCCGCCGCCGTGCCCGACCCGGAGGTGCCCTGCGTGACCGTCGCCGATCTCGGCATCCTGCGGGGGGTGGAGCTCGTGGACGGCGTGGCAGTGGCCCGCGTCAGCCCGACCTATTCGGGCTGCCCCGCGGTCATCGCGATCGAGCTTGCGGTCGCGGCGGCGTTGCGCGACGCGGGCTTCACCCCGCGGGTGGAGCGTGTGGTCTCGCCCCCCTGGACGACCGACTGGATCACGGCGGAGGGGCGGGCAAAGCTGCGCGCCTACGGCATCGCCCCGCCGGAGGGGGGGGCCGACCGCCGCGCGCTCTTTGCCGCCGAAGTCGTGAGCTGCCCCCGCTGCGGGTCGCGCGATACCGCAAGGCTGTCCGAGTTCGGCTCGACGGCGTGCAAGGCGCTCTGGCGCTGCGGGACCTGCGCGGAACCCTTCGACTATTTCAAGTGCCATTGAGGGCGCAGCCATGGCCCCGCGTTTCCACGACCTGACCGTCGCCGCCATTGCGCCCGCAGCGCCCGACGCGGTGGCGCTCAGCCTCGCCGTGCCGGACGCACTGCGCGGGGCCTACGGCTTCACGCCCGGCCAGTACCTGACCCTGCGCGCGCGCGTGGGCGGCGCGGACATCCGGCGGTCCTATTCGCTCTGCTCGCTGCCGTCCGATCCGCACCTGACGGTCGGCGTCCGGCGGGTGGAGGGCGGGGCCTTCTCCGGCTTCGCCACCACGGTCCTGCGGGTCGGCGACCCGATCGCGGTGATGACGCCCGAGGGGCGGTTCGGCCATGCGCCGGTCGAGGGGGACCGGCTGCTCCTGATCGGGGCAGGCTCGGGGATCACCCCGCTCCTCGCGCTCGCCCGCGCGGCGCTGGAGACGACGGCGACGGCCAC
>JANNOT010000475.1:0-19371 GCA_031399375.1 Paraoceanicella sp. | reverse complement strand
CCGATCCCTGCGAAAGGCATCCGGAAAGCGCGGACACACCCGCCATGTTCCTGAGCCGCGACGCATATCTGGTGCGCGCCTATGGCGAGACGGACCGGATCCGGTATGGCACGGGCCAGATCGTCCCTGCCGACCGGCTGGCGCAGACCTGCGCCGACCTGCTGGCCGAGCCCGAGAC
This sequence comes from Paraoceanicella sp., assembly GCA_031399375.1. Lineage (GTDB taxonomy): Bacteria > Pseudomonadota > Alphaproteobacteria > Rhodobacterales > Rhodobacteraceae > Paroceanicella. The sequence continues at coordinate 19,193 of JANNOT010000475.1, read as the reverse complement.
GGCCTATGTCCATCTGCGCTCGGCCAGCAACAACTGCTATCAGGCGCGGGTCGAGCGCGCCTGACAGCAGGCTATTGCAGTGTCGCAGCCGCCCCGCCATCCGATTTGAGATATTCGAAGAACTCGGAATCGGGGGACAGGACGAAGGTGGAGTTGGACCCCTGCAGCGCCTTTTCATAGGCGGCAAGAGAGCGGTAGAATGAGAAGAACTCCGGATCGCGCCCGAACGCCTCGGCATAGATGGCGTTGCGCGTCGCGTCCGCCTCGCCGCGGATGATGTCGGCGTTCTTGCGCGATTCCGACACCAGCTCCACCGCCTCGCGGTCGGCCCGGGCGCGCAGGCCCTGGGCCGCCTCGAGCCCGCGGGCACGCTCGTCCGCCGCCTCGCGTTGACGCTCGGCCTGCATGCGCCCGAACGTCGCGGCGAGGTTCTGGATCGGGAGATCGGCGCGCTTGATGCGCACATCGACGATCTCGACCCCGAGTGCCGCCGCACTGGCCCGCGCGACATCGCGGATGCGGGTCATCAGGCCGACGCGGTCGGGCGACAGGACGGCCTCGGAGCGCACCGAGCCCAGCTCCTGGCGGAGCGCGGCGTTCACGACCCCCTCGAGCCGCACGCGGGCCGCGTCCTCGGACCCCACGGCCTGGCGGAACTGCACCGGATCGACGATGCGCCAGCGGGCGAAGGCATCGACGACCAGGCGGCGGTCATCGAGGGGCGTCACCTCGAGCGCACCGGTGTCGAGCGGCAGGATCCGGTCCTCGTAGGTCACGATGTTCTGGATCAGCGGGATCTTGAACCCGATGCCGGGCTCGCGGCGGACCTGCTTGACCTGCCCGAACTGGAGCACGAGCGCCTGCTGGCGTTCGTCCACGATGAAGATCGACGAGACGCCGAGAAAGCCGAGGATGGCAATCACGCCCAGGATGATGGGAAGCCTGCGCATCAGTTCACCTCCGCCCGACGAAGCTCGGGCAGCGGCAGATAGGGCACCACGCCCCCCGCAGCCCCGTTACCGGCATTCTGGTCCACGACCACCTTGTTCACCCCCGCGAGGACCCGTTCCATCGTCTCGAGATAGAGCCGCTTGCGGGTCACGTCCTTGGCACGCGAATACTCCGTGTAGATGGCCTTGAACCGGCTCGCCTCGCCCTCTGCCTCGTTCACCACCTGGGCGCGGTAGGCCTCGGCCTCCTGGAGAAGCTGGGCAGACTCGCCGCGGGCCCCGGCCAGCTTCTGGTTGGCGTAGGTCTCGGCCTCCTTCTCGGTCCGGTCACGGTCCTGGGCCGCCGCCTGCACGTCGCGGAAGGCGTCGATGACCTCCGATGGCGGGTCGGCCTTGTCGAAGTTCAGCCGCACGATCCGGACGCCTGCATTGTAGCTGTCGAGCGTGGACTGGATCAGCGCGCCCACCTCCTGGCTCACGCTCGCGCGGTCACGGTTCAGGATGGGCTTCAGCTCGGACCGCCCGATCACCTCGCGCATCGCGGATTCCGACACGGACTTGATGGTCAGGTCGGGCTCGCGGAGGTTGAAGAGGAAGCGGGGCAGATCGACGATGTTCCAGACGACCTGGAAATCGATGTCGACGATGTTCTCGTCGCCCGTCAGCATCAGGCCCTCGGGGGCGCGGTTGGACCGGCGGTCATCGTCGCGCCCGATGTTCACCGTGTTCTCGCGCGTCACGGCCGCCTTTTCATACGTGATCACGGGCCAGGGGGCGAAGTTCAGGCCGGGGTCCCGCGTGGCATGGTATTCGCCGAAGATGAACTCCACCGAGCGTTCCTCGGGCTTCACGGTGTAGAGCGACATGAAAAGCCAGCCGCCGACGATGGCGAGCCCGATCAGCGCCCATCCCGCGCGCCCGATCTCGCCCGACGGTCCGCCCGGTCGGCCGACGCCGCCGCCCCGCCCGCCCATCAGCACGCGAAGCTGCTCCTGCCCCTTGCGCACGATGCGGTCGATGTCGGGCACGGGCGGGGCCCCCGGGCGGTTTCCGCCCCAGGGGCCGCGGTCGCCGCTGCCCTTCTTGTCATCCCCGCCGCCGCCCCCCCAGGGGCCGCCGTTGTTCTTGTAGGGCATCGCTCGGTATTTCCTCCGGATCCTCGTAGGATGTCATGTGGCCCAGTCGCGCGGCGCATTCAACCCGGCCGCGACGATGCGTGCCGAATGCCCGCGGAACCGCTCAGGTGACGGGATCGCGCAGCGTCACCAATTCCTCGGCCGCCGTCGGGTGCACGGCCACCGTGCGGTCGAAATCCTCCTTCGTCGCCCCGAGCCGCAGGGCAACCGCCGCAAGCTGGATCATCTCGCCCGCGCCGTGCCCGACGATGTGGCAGCCGAGCACGCGGCGCGTCACCGCATCCACCACGAGCTTCATCAGCATCTTCTCGGTCCGGCCCGACAGGGCATGCATCATCGGGCGAAAGACCGTGCGGTAGATGGTGACGGGACCCTCGGCGCGCGCGGCCTCCTCGCTCATCCCCACCGTGCCGATCTCGGGCTGGGTGAAGACGGCGGTGGGGACCAGCACATGCTCGGCCTTGGTGGGGCGGGCGTTGAACACCGTCTCGACGAAGGCCGCACCCTCGCGGATCGCGACGGGCGTCAGGGGGAGACGGTCGGTCACGTCGCCGACGGCGAAAATCGATGGGATGGAGGTCTGGGAATAGGGATCGACCTCGATCGCGCCGTTCGCCCGGATCTCCACCCCCAGGGCCGCGAGGCCGAGCCCCGCGCTGTTGGGCACCCGCCCGGTGGCGAAGAGGACGGTATCGGCCACCGCCTCCTCGCCCCCGGTCAGTTGGACGAGGATCCCGCCCTGCGCTTCGCTCAGCGCCATGACCTGGGTCATCAGGCGGATGCCGATGCCCTTGGTGCGCATCGCCGTCTCGACATGGGTGCGCACGTCGTGGTCAAAGCCGCGCAGGATATGCGGCCCGCGGTGGACCAGCGTCACCTCGGACCCCATGCCATGGAAGACGCAGGCGAATTCGCAGGCGATGTAGCCGCCGCCCACGATCACGATCCGGCGCGGCAGCGTGGCGAGGTGAAAGACCTCGTTCGAGGTGATCCCGAGCGCCGCCCCCGGCACCTCGGGGCGCTGCGGCCAGCCGCCCGTCGCGATCAGGATGTGGCGGGCGGTCAGCCTCTGGCCGGTCGACAGCGCGACGGTGTGGGGATCCTCGATCGTCGCGCGGGCGTCGTGGGTGGTCACGCCGTACTTGACCAGAGCCCCGCGGTAGAGCCCCTCGAGCCGGTCGATCTCGCGGTCCTTGGCCGCGATGAAGCGCGGCCAGTCGAAGACGGCCGGTCCGACATCCCAGCCGAAACCCGCCGCATCCTCCATCATCTCGCCGAAGGACGACGCATAGACCATCAGCTTTTTCGGCACGCAGCCGCGGATGACGCAGGTCCCGCCCATCCGGTGCTCCTCGGCCAGGGCGACGCGCGCACCGCTGATCGCCGCCATCTTCGCGGCCCGCACCCCGGCCGATCCGCCGCCGATCACGAAGAGGTCGAGATCGAAGCTCATGCCCCTGCCCCATCCCGGGTCAGCACGCTGACCGTGCCATCGGCGGCGCCGAAGATCGCCCGTTCGGCGATGCCGACGAACAGCCCCGTTTCCACCACCCCCGCGATGCGCAGGAGCGTGTCGGCCACCTGCCCGGGGTCCGCGATCGCGCCCAAGGCGAGATCGACGATGAAATGGCCACCATCGGTCAGCACGGGCTCGCGCCCCGCCATGCGCAATCGCGGGCGCACCTGCGGCCCGAGCGCCGAGACGATCAGCCGTTGCGTCGTCTCCCACCCGAAGGGCACGATCTCGACCGGCAGGGCAAAGGCGCCGAGGTGCCGCACGCGCTTGGCCGCGTCCGCGATCACCACCATGCGGGCGGATGCGGTCGCAACGATCTTTTCGCGAAGCAGCGCGCCCCCACCCCCCTTGATCAGGCTGAGATCGGGGGCCACCTCGTCCGCACCGTCCACGGTCATGTCGAGCGGGCCCGCGGCATCGAGCGTGCTCTGGATCAGGCCCAGGCGCTCGGCGCGCTCGCCCGTCCGGGCCGATGTCGACACGCAGATCACGTCCAGCCGCTCCTCCCGCACCCGGGCGGCGAGGAGGTCGAGAAACCAGTCCGAGGTTGAGCCCGTGCCGAGCCCGAGGCGCATTCCCGGCGCCACCAATGCAACGGCCGCGGCCGCGGCGGCACGCTTGCCCGCATCGGCGGGCGATAGATCGGCAGGTGCCAGATTGCGCAGCATCGCCCGTCCCCGTGACCCGTCCCCGTGATCGGCGGGGCAGCCGGTCGGTCCCGCCCCCCCACCGTCTATAGTCAGGACGCGCCGGGGTTTCGAGTGGCAAAGCGGTCCCCGACCCGCGCGCCCACGTCGCAATTGTGCTGGGGCGCACGCAAACCCGGGCTATGGTGAGTGACAAGGGGGAGCCACCGATGTTCCTGAGCGTCTTTGACATCTTCAAGATCGGGGTGGGCCCGTCCTCGTCCCACACGATGGGGCCTATGCTGGCGGCGGCGCGGTTTCTGGACGCGCTGCGCGGGGGGTCCGACCGGATCCCCGGGGCGGGCCCGCCCGCACGGCTCGGCTGCCGCCTGCACGGCTCGCTCGCCTTTACGGGGCGCGGGCACGCGACCGACCGGGCGGTGCTGCTCGGCCTCGCGGGGTTTGCCCCCGACACGCTCGACCCTGCAGCGGCGGACGCGGCCGAGGCGCGCATCCACGCCACGGGACGGATCGCGCCATCCGACCTGCCGGAGATGGCCTTCGCCCCCGCACGGGACATCGTGTTCGACTACGGCCCCGCCCTGCCCCGCCACGCCAACGCGCTCGTCCTGTCGGCCTGGGATGCGGACGGCAATCTGGCGCTGTCGGAGACCTATTATTCGATCGGCGGCGGGTTCGTGCTGACCGAGCGCGAGCTTGGCGGGGCCACGACCGCGCCACCGCCTGCGGTGCCCTACCCGTTCCGCACGGCAGCCGAGATGCTGGCGATGGCGGATGGCTCGGGCCTCACCATCGCGCAGATGAAACGGGCGAACGAGGGGGCGGCGGGGGCGGGCCGGGCGCTGGATGCCGGGCTCGACCGGATCTGGGCGGTGATGGCGGCCTGCATCGACCGCGGCCTGGCCCGCGACGGGATCCTGCCCGGGGGGCTGAAGGTCAAGCGCCGGGCCAAGGCGATCCATGACCAGCTTCTGGCCGAGCGGGGGCAGAACCTCGTGTCGCCCCATATCGTCAACGACTGGATATCGACCTATGCCATGGCGGTGAACGAGGAAAACGCGGGCGGTGGCCAGGTCGTGACCGCGCCCACCAACGGCGCGGCGGGCGTGGTGCCTGCCGTGATCCGATACTATCTCGACCACGTGCCAGGCGCGCGCGCGGTGCTCGTGCGCGACTTCCTGCTGACGGCCGCTGCCGTGGGGGGGATCATCAAGACCAATGCCTCGATCTCGGGGGCCGAGGTGGGATGCCAGGGCGAGGTGGGCTCGGCGGCCGCGATGGCTGCCGCGGGCTTTGCCGCCGTGCTGGGCGGGACCCCGGCGCAGGTGGAGAATGCGGCCGAGATCGCGCTCGAGCACCATCTCGGCATGACCTGCGACCCGATCCGAGGGCTGGTCCAGGTGCCCTGCATCGAGCGCAACGGGCTGGGCGCGATCAAGGCGATCTCGGCGGCGTCGCTGGCGCTGCGCGGGGACGGGAGCCATCTCGTGCCGCTCGATGCCTGTATCGAGACCCTGCGCCAGACCGGGCGCGACATGGACCACCGCTACAAGGAAACCTCGCTCGGCGGTCTCGCGGTCAACCTGCCGGAGTGCTGACCGGAGGGCTGAGGAGCCCCGCCACCTGCGCGAGCGTGTCGAGCGGCAGGATCACGAACACCCCCCGCCGGTCGAAGGCGAGGCGGACGGCCCCGCCCGTGGCCGCGTTCGACGTCCCGATCCGGCCGAGCGGGTCGAGCATCAGCCCGGCGGCGCGCCAGACGAGCCCGTCGCAGGCAGTGACCCGCGTGGGCACCACGGGCCAGAGCGAGACGCGCGCCCCCGCCGCGAGGGTCAGATCGAAGGCAAGGGGGGCAAGGAAGGTCGCCTCCTCCTCCCCCACGAGGATCACCGGCTGGTCGGGGCGCGCCGCCATCTCCGACAGGACGGCGAGCGTGTGGTCGAGCCGGTGCCCCGTGAACCCCACGGCAAGGTAGAGCGGCGCCGCCACGGTGTAGAGGCATTTGGCGAAATCGGTCGTCTCCTGCTCGGCCAGATGGTCGATGGCAACGCCTGCCGCGATCCAGGGCGCGGGATCGCCGAGCGAATCAAGATCGCCCACGATCCGTTCAGGCATGACGCCGAGCGCCCGCGCGCCATGCGCGCCGCCATCTGCGGCGATCACCCGGGGGGCAATGGCGCGCGCCGCGGCGAACGCCGCCGGGGTCACGATCCCGCCGCCGACCAGCGTGACGGGACCGCTCACCCCTTGGGATCCTCCCGCCCGATGCCGCGAAAGACGGCGCGCAGGGGGATCGCCCAAAGGATGCCGAGCCCGAGATAGACGAGGATTTCCACGAGGGGCGAGGGCCGGTCGAAGAGGTCGACGACATTGACCGCGACCACGATGTAGACGGGCAGGCCGACGAGCAGCACCAGAAGGGCGAGGCGGCGGCGGGTCTTGTACGAGAGAGCCATCAGTCGGCGAAGGGGTCGGTGACGAGGATGGTATCCTCGCGCTCGGGGCTCGTCGACAGGATTGCGACCGGGCAGCCGATCAGCTCCTCGATCCGGCGGACATACTTGATCGCCTCGGCGGGAAGCGCAGCCCAGGACCGGGCGCCCGCGGTGCTGACGGACCAGCCGGGCAATTCCTCATAGACCGGCTCTGCGCGCGCCTGCTGGGCGGCGGCGGTCGGCAGGTGGTCGAGCGCCGCGCCGTCCATCCGGTAGCCGGTGCAGATGCGCAGGGTCTCGAACCCGTCGAGCACGTCGAGCTTGGTCAGGGCGATGCCCGTGACGCCCGAGGTGACGCAGGTCTGGCGCACCAGGGCCGCGTCAAACCAGCCGCAGCGGCGCTTGCGGCCGGTCACGGTCCCGAATTCCCGCCCCCGCTCGCCCAGGCGCGCGCCGGTCGCATCGTGAAGCTCGGTGGGAAACGGCCCCTCGCCCACCCGGGTGGTATAGGCCTTGACGATGCCGAGCACGAACCCGATGGCGCCGGGTCCCATGCCCGATCCCGTGGCGGCCATGCCCGCCAGGGTGTTGGACGAGGTGACGAAGGGATAGGTCCCGAAATCGATGTCGAGCAGCGCCCCCTGCGCCCCCTCGAACAGGATGCGGTCCCCGGCGCGGCGGCGGGTGTCGAGCACCTTCCAGACCGGGGCGGCATGGGCGAGGACCCGCGGCGCGACAGCCAGCAACGCCGCCCGCAAGCCTGCCCGGTCCACCTCGGGCAACCCCAGCCCGCGGCGCAGGGCGTCGTGATGGGTGAGCAGCCGGTCGAGCCGCAGATCGAGCGTCGGCGCATCCGCAAGATCGGCGACCCGGATCGCCCGGCGCCCGACCTTGTCCTCGTAGGCCGGGCCAATGCCGCGGCCCGTGGTCCCGATGCGCGCCGTGGTGTTCGCCGCCTCCCGCGCGCGGTCAAGCTCGCCGTGCAGCGGCAGGATGAGGGGCGCATTCTCGGCGATCAGCAGCGCGCCGGGGGCGATCGCGACACCCTGCGCCGCGAGCCGGTCGATCTCGTCCAGCAGCGCCCAGGGGTCGAGCACGACGCCGTTGCCGATCACCGACAGCTTGCCCTGCCGCAAGATGCCCGAGGGCAGGAGCGAGAGCTTGTAGGTCACCCCGTCGATGACCAGCGTATGCCCGGCATTGTGCCCACCCTGAAAGCGCACGATCACGTCCGCCCGCGCGCTCAGCCAGTCGACGATCTTGCCCTTTCCCTCGTCGCCCCACTGGGCGCCGACGACGACGACATTGGCCATGGGGCCTCCCTCTCGCATGCCCGGCGGTCTATAGCCCCCCGGGCGGGCGGGCGGAACCGCGAAGTTCGCGAGGGCCGCGATCACCGCCCGCGGCCGAAGCGGATCTCGGGCGGGATGTCCGACGGGCCGACGGCGCGGTCGAGCCAGTCGAGCACCGGCCCGGCACGGTCCCAGACCCCGCGGGCGAAGCCGACCGGTGCCCGGCCGTCGAGAGCGGCGGCACCCGGGAGGCGGTCCATCAGGAGCAGGTCCTTGCGGCGCAGCAGCCCCAGATGGGGATGGTCGCGGGACACGCCGCGCGGTGTGCCGGACATCACCGCGCCCTCCACCGCCAGCCCCGCGGCCTCGGCCCCCGCCAGCGCGAGCGCCAGCCCTGCACCCTGCGCATCGACGGCGGCGCGGTAGCGGGCGATTTGGTCGGGCGCCATCTGCCAGTATCCCGTGCCCGCCTCAAGCCCGTCGGCCGACAGCGCGACATAAAGGCCGGGTGTCCGCCCCGGGATGTCCATGACCACGCCGTAGGTGTTGGTTTTGTAGGGCGACTTGTCGCGCGAAAACCGCGTGTCGCGGTGCTGCCGGAAGAGCTTCGCCCGGCCCCCCAGCCCGACGGCAACCTCGGCCAGGAGCCGCTCCAGCGGGTGGCGGATTTCCCCCTCCCACTGCGCGCGGGTCGCCTCGAACTGCGCCTTGCTGTTGTCCGCCGCGAGGGCCGCAAACCATGCGAGCGCGCCCGGGCCGAATTCGGTGAAGGGCAGGTCAGGCATGTCGATTGCGGGCATCGCGATCCTCCGTGCCGCGACCTAGGTCGAAGGGCATCGCCGTCGAGCCCGCGCCCGCTGCATGCTAGGGTGGTTCCCAACCGGGCGCGGACCCACCCGTCGCCCCGGAACCACGAAGCGGCCGAGCCACGGCCCGCGACCACGGAGGACACGCCATGACATCACCGTTCGCCGCAGCCCTCGACCCCGTGCTGCACGCCGCCATCGGCGGCACACCACGGGTGCCGGGCGTCGTCGCCATGGTCACGGACCGCACCCGGACCACCTATGCCGGGGCCGCGGGCGACCGGTCGCTCGGCGGGGCGCCGATGACGACCGACGACGTGTTCGCGATCTTCTCGACCACCAAGGCGGTCACGGGCACCGCGGTGATGCAATGCGTCGAGGAGGGGTTGCTCGACCTCGACGCGCCCGCAAGCCGCTATGCCCCGGCCATCGGCGACATCCAGGTCCTCGACGGGTTCAGCCCCGCGGGCGAGCCCATCCTGCGCGCGCCGCGCCAGCCCGTGACCACGCGCATGCTGATGCTGCACACCGCGGGCTTCGGCTATGATTTCTTCAACGCGCACTACAACCGCCTCGCCCTGGAGCGGGGCCAGCCGAGCGTGGTGACCGCGTCGCGCGCGGCGCTGATGTCGCCCCTGCTCTTCGATCCGGGCGAGAAATGGGAATACGGCTCGAACATCGACTGGTGCGGCCAGGTGGTGGAGGGGATCCGCGGCAAGCGACTGGGCGAGGTGATGGAGGAGCGGATCTTCGCCCCCTGCGGCATGACCGACATCGCCTTTACCATGACGCCCGCGATGCGCGCCCGGATGGCCACGATGCACGGGCGCAACGCCGATGGCAGCCTGAGCCCCATGGCGGAGTTCACCCTCCCCCAGCCGCCGGAGGTCGATTTCGGCGGCCACGGGCTTTACGCGACGATCGAGGCCTATATGGGCTTCATCCGCATGTGGCTGAATGACGGGATGGGGGCCAAGGCGCGGGTCCTGCGGCCTGAAACGGTCGCGGCTGCCGTGAAGAACGGCCTGCAACCCCATCAGCGCGTTGTGATGCTGCCCGGTGTGATCCCGTCGCTGTCCAACGATGCGGAGTTCTTTCCGGGGCTGAAGAAGAGTTGGTCCTACACCTTCATGGTCAACGAGGAGGAGGCGCCCACAGGCCGCCCGGCGGGCGCCATCGGCTGGGCGGGGCTCGCCAACCTCTTCTACTGGATCGACCGCGCGAACGGAGTGGGTGGGTTCTGGGCAACCCAGATCCTCCCCTTCGCCGACGCCGCGTCGTTCGGCGGCTACATGGCGTTCGAGACGGCGGTCTACCAGGCGATGAAGGCGCAGGCGGCGGCGGCCTGACCGGGGGGCCCGGGTCGGCGGCGGCGCTGGGGGCGAGGGAGCCTCCTTCGTGGGGGGCGCTTGAGCAGCGGAATGCTTCTCAAGGCGCTGGCCCCAAGGGTCGGGGCGTGTCAGAAGCGCAGCGCCTTGGCCTGGCGCACCTGCGGCAGGGCGGCGATCCGTGCCAGCGTGTCGTCGCCCACCTGCGCGTCCACCCCGAGGAATGCGATCGCCTCGCCGCCACGCTCCGCCCGGCCGAGCGCGAAGGTGGCGATGTTCACCCCAAGCTCGCCCAGGGTCGTCCCCAGAGCGCCGATATAGCCGGGCGTGTCGGTGTTGGTGGTGTAGAGCATGAAGGGCTGGGGTTCCGCCTCGAGCCCGATCCCCTTGATCTGGATGAAGCGCGGCTTGCCGTCCGAAAAGATCGTGCCCGCGACGGAGCGCGTCTGGGATTCCGTGTGCACGACAAGGCGCATGTAGGTGCCGTAGGCGCCCTGGTCGTCCTTGCGCGTCTCGGTGATCTTCATCCCCTTTTCCCGCGCGACGAGCGGGGCGGAGACCATGTTGACCGCCCCCTCGCCCACCAGGGGTTTCATCAGCGCGGCGGTGAGGGCCGCGGTCAGAGGGCGCAGGTTCATGTGACCGACGCGGCCGACATACTCGATCTCGATCTCGGTGATCGCATGGTCGGTGACCTGGCCCGCGAAGCCGCCGAGCATCTCGGCCAGGGCGATCCAGGGGCGCAGCAGCGGCGCCTCCTCGGCCGTGACGGACGGCGCGTTGATCGCGTTCGCGATGGCGCCCCGCATCAGGTAATCCGACATCTGCTCTGCGATCTGGAGCGCCACATTCTCCTGCGCCTCGGTCGTCGCGGCCCCCAGATGGGGGGTGCAGACGATGTTGGGGGCGTCAAAGAGTGGGTTTGCCTTGGCAGGCTCCACGTCGAACACGTCGAAGGCCGCACCCGCAAGCCGCCCGTCGCGCAGGGCCGCGGCCACCGCCGCCTCGTCCACCAGCCCGCCGCGGGCGCAGTTGATCAGCCGCGCACCCGGCTTCATGCGCGCAATCCGCTCGGCCGACAGGAGGTTCGCGGTCTTCTCGGTCTTGGGCAGGTGCAGGGTCACGATGTCGGCGCGGGCGAGAAGCTCCTCCACCTCCTCGATCTTTTCCACGCCGATTTCCTGGGCCCGCTCATGCCCGAGGAAGGGGTCGTAGGCGATGACCTTCATGCGGAGCCCGATCGCCCGTGCGGCCACGACCGAGCCGATATTCCCGCAGCCGACGACGCCGAGCGTCTTGCCGGTGATCTCCACCCCCATGAAGCGGTTCTTCTCCCACTTGCCCGCCCGGGTGGAGGCGTCGGCCTCCGGTATCTGGCGGGCCACGGCGAACATCATGGCGATGGCGTGTTCGGCCGTGGTGATCGAATTGCCGAAGGGGGTGTTCATCACCACGATCCCCTTGGCCGAGGCCGCGGGGATGTCCACGTTGTCCACGCCGATCCCTGCGCGGCCGATGACCTTCAGCTGCGTCGCCCGGGCGATCAGCTCCCTGGTCACCTTGGTGGCCGAGCGCAGGGCGAGGCCGTCATAGCGCCCGATGATGGCGGCGAGGGCCGCGGGATCGCGGCCGAGATCGGGCTGGAAATCGACATCGACCTTGTTGTCGCGAAAGATCTGGACGGCGGCGTCCGACAGGGCGTCGGAGATGAGCACGGAGGGCATGGGGGCGAACCTTGTGATGTGGCGTGGGGCGCGGCCGTCAGGCCGCAGCACGCTCGGCTGTGATGGTGGCGTGGGCCCAGTCGAGCCAGGCGGTGAGCGCGACGACGTCGGGGGTGTCGACCGTGGCGCCGCACCAGACGCGCAGGCCCGGCGGCGCATCGCGGTAGCCGTTGATGTCGTAGCCCGCGCCCGCCGTCTCGATCAGCGTCACCAGACGCTTGACGAAGGCCCGCTGGGCCGTCTCGTCCAGCGCGGCGACGGCGGGGTCGGTAATCCGGAGGCAGACCGACGTGTTGGAGCGGTGGCGGGGCGTGTCCACCAGGTTTGCCACCCAGGGGGTGCGATCGACCCAGGATTGCAGTGCGATGAAATTGGCGTCCGCCCGGGCACGCGTGGCGGGCAGTCCGCCGATGCGCTCCATCCAGTCCAGCGCATCGAGCGCGTCGGCGACGCAGAGCATGGAGGGGGTGTTGATCGTCTCGCCCGCAAAGATGCCGTCGATCAGCTTGCCGCCCTTGGTCAGGCGGAAGATCTTGGGTATCGGCCAGGCGGGGATGTGGGATTCCAGTCGGGCGACAGCGCGGGGCGACAGGATCAGGATGCCGTGCGCGCCCTCTCCGCCCATGACCTTCTGCCAGGAGAAGGTCACGACATCGAGCTTGGGCCAGTCGAGATCCTGGGCGAAGGCGGCCGAGGTCGCGTCGCAGATGGTCAGTCCCGCGCGGGTCGCGGCGATCCAGTCCGCGTCCGCCACCCGGGCCCCGGAGGTCGTGCCGTTCCAGGTGAACACGACGTCCGCATCGGGACGCACGGCCGCCAGTTCGGGGAGTGCGCCATAGGCCGCCTTCAGCACCCGGCAGTCGGCAAGGCGGAGCTGCTTGACGGCATCGGTCGCCCAGCCGTCGCCGAAGCTTTCCCACACCAGCACGTCCACGGGGCGGGGGCCGAGCAGCGACCACATTGCCATCTCGACGGCACCGGTGTCCGAGGCGGGTACAATCCCCACCTTGTACCCCGGTGGCACGCCAAGCAGCGTGGCCGTGCGGTCGATCACCGCCTTGAGCTGCGCCTTCGGTGCCGCGGCGCGGTGGGACCGCCCGAGCAACGCCCGGGACGCCACCGCCTCCGCAGACCAGCCGGGGCGCTTCGCGCAGGGACCTGAGGAAAAATCGGGGCGCGCAGGCCGTGCCTGCGGCATCGGAGGAACGCTCATCGCGGTCTCCACGTCAGGGCGATGTTGCTGAGCGGTCCCCGCTCGCCCTCATCCGGGGAACGCGCCCGGGTTCAGCGATAAATCCGCCACCGGCACCGGTCAAGCCGCATTTGCCGCCGGGACAGGTCGCCGGGTCGGGTCTGGAGAGGGACCGTGCTGCCCCGGCCCGGAACCGGACCCCCGCAGGGGTGCCGGATCAGGACCGGGGCAGCCGGTTGGCGCCGGGGCCGCTCATGCGCGCCAGAACGGCTTCTTCACTTCGCTGGCGACGCCCGACTCGGTCAGACCGAGATCGGCGAGGCGGTCGGGCCCCAGCTCGCGCAGCGCCTGCCGGCTCGCGGCCCGGAATTGCCACGTCAGGTAGAGGGACCAGAGGCTGGGCCGGTTCGACAGCGGGCTGGCGGGTGCCACCTGTGCCCGGGTTTCGGTGATCATTGCATTCTCCTCCGATATGGGTACAATTTTAGCAATTGCACCCGTGTTGCAGTGGAGATATCAATACAATGATCCGATGGAGCGCTCCACCCGAAACTTGTCATGGATACAAACTGGACCCCCGAACTGCCCCCCTCCACCGCGCCGAAATATCGCGCGCTCGCGGACGCGCTGCGCCATGACGTCAGGGCGGGGCGGCTCCGGGCGGGGGACCGCCTGCCGCCGGTGCGCGATCTCGCCTGGCGGCTGAAGGTGACGCCCGGGACCGTGGCGCGCGCCTACCAGATCGCGACCGATGCGGGGCTGCTCGAGGCGACGGTCGGCCGCGGGACCTTCGTGCGCGCCGCGGCGCCGGACACGGGCGAGAGCACGCGGTTACTGCCGCCCGAGATGCCGGGCGTGCTCGACATGCTCGCCAGCCGAGCCGTCGATGTGGGCCAAAGCGCCGCGATCGGCGCGTTGGTGGCCGAGATCGCCGGGCAGGGCGTCGACTTCATCCGCTACGCGACCGAGGGGCAGGACCTGATGCCCGCGCGCCGGGCGGCGGCGGATTGGCTCGGCACCCATGGCATTGCCACGTCAGCCCAGGACCTGATGCTGACCGAAGGGGCCCATAACGGCATCTTCGGCGCGCTCCTGATGACGCTGACCGGGCGCGAGCCGCTTGTCCTGATGGAAAGCCTGACCTATCCGGGCTTTCGCCGCGCGGTGCGCAGCTGCCGGGGGCGGGCGATCACGGTGGCCTCGGACGCCGACGGCCTGATCCCCGAGGCGGTGGAGGATGCGTGCGCGCGCCACCCGGTCCAGGCGATCCTGCTGTCGGCCAGCGCGCATAACCCCACGACCGCGCGCCTGCCCATGGCCCGGCGGCTCGCCATCGCCGAGATCGCGCGCCGGGCGGATGTGCAGATCATCGAGGATGATGTCTACGGCCTCGCCCTGCCCGACCGTCTGCCGGGGTTCGACCAGCTCTGCCCCGAGCGGGCCTGGGTCACGACCTCGCTGTCCAAATGCGTGGCCGCGGGGCTTCGCGTCGGGTTCCTGACCTGTCCGCCGGGGCGCGGAATCGCGGCACCCCGCACCCTGCGGGGCATGGCCCTGGGGACATCGCTCCTGCTTGCCCGCGTGCTGGAGCGGCTCCTGGTCAGCGGGCAGGCCGACGCGATCCGCGCCGCCGTGCAGGTCGAGGTCGCCGCCCGCGTCGCCCGGACCCGGTCCCGGCTCGGCAGCTGGGATCTGCGCACGCGTGATGGGCTGAACTATGCTTGGCTGCCCCTGCCCACCGGCTGGCGGTCGAGCGCCTTTGCCGCCGCCTGCGAACGTCGCGGCATCCTGGTCGCGGGGGCCGACATCTTTGCCGAGGCCGAGGGCACCGCACCCAATGCGGTGCGCCTGTCGCTGTCGGGTCCGTTCGGGCTCGACCGGCTCGACGCGGCCCTGGTCGAAATCGACGCCGTCCTGCGCGAGGCACCGCCGGTCCTGATCGCCTAGGCGGCCGCGGCGACCTCGGCGCAGATCGCGTCCACGACCTCGGCCACCAGCGCGTGGTCCTCGCCCTCGCCCATCACGCGCATCAGGGGCTCGGTCCCGGAGGGCCGGATGACGAGACGTCCGCCGGTGCCAAGGCGCGCCTCGCCGGCCGCGATCGCCGCCTTGACGCGCGGCAGAGAAAGTGGATCGGTTCCGACGGTATAGCGCACATTCTTCAGAAGCTGAGGGAACGGCGCAAACGCCCGTCCCAGCTCGCTCAGCGGCCGGTCCGCCTCGACCCGCGCGGCCAAGACCTGGAGCGCTGCGATCAGCCCGTCGCCCGTCGTCCCGTAATCGGCCATCACGATATGGCCCGATTGCTCCCCGCCCAGGCTGTAGCCCCCCGCCCGCATTGCCTCGACCACGTAGCGGTCCCCGACCCGTGTGCGCACGAGCCCGATCCCGCGGGCACCCAGATAGCGTTCGAGCCCGAGGTTGGACATGATGGTGGAGACGACCGTCCCCCCAGCGAGCCGCCCGTCGCGCGCCCAGCGGGTGGCGATCAGCGCCATGATCTGGTCACCGTCGATCACCTGACCCTTCTCGTCGATCACGATCACCCGGTCCGCGTCGCCGTCGAGCGCGATGCCGAGATCGGCCCCCGTCTCGATCACGCGGGCCTGAGCCGCCTGGGGCTTGGTCGACCCGCAGCCTGCGTTGATGTTGAACCCGTCGGGCGCGACGCCGAGCGGGATCACCTCGGCCCCGAGGTCCCAGAGCACGTCGGGCGCCGTGCGATAGGCCGCGCCATGGGCGCAATCCACCACGATTTTGAGCCCCGACAGGCGCAGGCGCCGCGGAAAGGTCGTTTTGGCAAACTCCGTGTAGCGCCCACGCGCGTCATCGATGCGGGTGGCCCGCCCGATGCCGTCGGGCGCGGCCAGCATCGGGGGCTGGTCGAGATACCCCTCGATCTCCGCCTCGGCCGCGTCCGACAGCTTGTGCCCGTCCGGGCCGAAAAGCTTGATCCCGTTATCCTCATGCGGGTTGTGCGAGGCGGAGATCATGACCCCGAGATCGGCCCGCATCGACCGGGTCAGCAGCGCCACGGCCGGGGTGGGCAGCGGCCCCAGCAGGAACACGTTCATCCCCACCGAGGTGAAACCGGCCGTCAGCGCCGTCTCAAACATGTAGCCCGAGCGGCGGGTGTCCTTGCCGATCACCACGCGGTGCTGGTGATCGCCCGCGCGAAAGTAGCGCCCAGCCGCGATCCCGATGCGCATCGCCATTTCGGCCGTCATCGCGCCGGTATTGGCCCGGCCGCGCACCCCATCGGTGCCGAAGAACCTGCGGGTCATCGCCCTACCCCTTCTCGCGCAACGCGGTCCAGACCCGGATCGCCTGGACCGTTGCCGCCACGTCGTGCACCCGCAGGATCTGCACGCCCTGGGCCAGGGCGTCCAGCCCCGCCGCGACCGAGGCCGTCACGCGGGCGGCGGGATCGTCCTGCCCGGTGATCCGGCCGAGGAATCCCTTGCGCGAGACCCCCACCATGACCGCGCAGCCGAGGCCGTGGAAGAGCGAAAGCCCGCGCAGGAGCGCGAGGTTATGGGCCACCGTCTTGCCGAACCCGATGCCAGGATCGACCAGGATGCGCGCCCGCGCGATCCCCGCCGCCTCGCAGGTCGCGACCCGCGCCTCGAGCCAGCCATAGATCTCGAGCAACGGATCGTCGTAGCGCGGATCATCCTGCATCGTCCCGGGCAGGCCCCTGGCATGCATCAGGCAGACCGGAACGCCGAGCGCGGCCACGGTGGCGAGGCTTGCGGGGTCGAAGGCGAGGGCCGAGACATCGTTGACCCAAGCCGCCCCCGCGCCGACCGCCGCCGCCATCACCGCCGCCTTGCGGGTATCGATGGAGATCGGCAGCGGGAAATCGGTCGCCGACAGCGCGTGGATCAGGGGCAGGACCCGGGCCAGTTCCTCGCCGAGCGGCACCGGCACCGCGCCCGGCCGGGTCGATTCGCCCCCGACATCGAGCAGGGCCGCCCCCTCCTCCGCCATGCGGTGCGCGGCGAGCCGGGCGGCGGCCAGGCTGGTATGCACGCCCCCGTCCGAAAAGCTGTCGGGCGTCAGGTTGAGGACCGCCATCACCTGCGGCCGGTCGAGCGCCACGCCACCGAGCGCCGGGCGGGGTGCGGTCAGGCGCGCGCGTATGTCATCGGGCAGCGCATCGGCGGGCAGGACCCGGCACCCGGCCGGGGCGATTTCCTCGACGCGGGCAAAATGGACGCGGCCCCCGGCGAGCGGCAGCGCGCCCGGTTCACACGGGTCGCCGGGCAGCGGGCGATAGCGCGGGGGGCGGGTGTCGCGGTGCATGGGACGGCGTGCCTAGCCCCCCGGCCGCAAGCGTGCAAGCGGTCTTGCGGTCGTGGGTATTCTACGCTCGATAATGTGCAATATTTCGTTACGCCGGATTACAGATGTGAATTATTGCGTTTCACAACGCGCCGGTCCATATCAGCGACATTGCCGCCAATCCCGGATGGCTGGTCCCGACCACAGGTGTTCCATGGCCCGTGCCTTTGTCCCCGTCGTGCTGACCGCCAATGATCTCGTCGAGGGTGATGCAATCTGGTGGACCGGTGCCGACTGGTCGCGCGCCCTGACCCAGGCGCGGATCTACACCGACGAGGCCACGGTCGAGACGGCCGAGGGTGCGCTGTCGGGCGAGGCGCTGCGGGCCGTCGGCATCTACCGGGTCGAGGTCGAACCGGCCCAGACCGGCACCCGCCCCGTGCTGCGGCGCGAACAGATCCGCGCCGACCGGCGGCCGAGCTTCGACTATCTTCCCGCGTCGGACGAAGCGGCATCGGACGAAGCGGCGGCGGCGTGAGGCGGCGATGTACCGGTACGATGCCTTTGACGCGCAACTGGTGCACGAGCGGGTCGCGCAGTTCCGCGACCAGGTCGGCCGCCGGCTCGACGGCAGCCTGACCGAGGAGGAGTTCCGGCCGCTGCGGCTGATGAACGGCCTCTATCTCCAGCTCCACGCCTACATGCTGCGGGTGGCGATTCCCTACGGCACGTTGAACAGCCGCCAGATGCGCCAACTCGCGATGATCGCGGAACGCTGGGATCGTGGCTATGGCCATTTCACCACCCGCCAGAACATCCAGTTCAACTGGCCCCGCCTGCGCGACGTGCCCGACATGCTCGCCGCCCTGGCCGAGGTGGAGATGCACGCCATCCAGACCTCGGGCAACTGCATCCGCAACGTGACCTCGGATCCCTTCGCCGGCGTGGCGGCCGACGAGATCGAGGACCCGCGCCCGACCGCAGAGCTGATCCGGCAATGGTCCACGCTGCACCCCGAATTCACCTTCCTCGGGCGCAAGTTCAAGATTGCCATCACCGGGGCAACCGCCGACCGCGCGGCGATCCGGGTGCATGACATCGGGATCGAGATCGTGCGGCAGGATGGTGAGGTGGGGTACCGTATCCTTGTCGGCGGCGGGCTCGGCCGCTCGCCCTTCATCGGCAAGGTGCTACGTGACTCCCTGCCCCGGGGCGATCTTCTGCCGTATCTGGAGGCGGCGCTGCGCGTCTACAACCTCCACGGGCGGCGGGACAACAAGTACAAGGCGCGCATCAAGATCCTCGTCCACGAGATCGGCATCGACGCCTACCGCGCACAGGTCGAGGCGGAGTTCGCCGCCCTCGCGCGCGCGTCCGCGGATGACCTGGCCGAACATGCCCGGATCGCGGCGCAGTTCGCACCGCCCGCCTGGGCCACCCTGCCGGCCGAGAGCGCGGCGCAGGCCCGGGCCGAGGCGGCGCATCCCGATTTCGCGGCCTGGGTTGCGCAGAACGGCTTCCCCCACCGCGTCCCCGGCTACCTCGCCGTCACCGTGTCGCTGAAGCCTGTGGGCGGTGCGCCGGGCGATGCGACGGCCGAGCAGATGCGCGTGCTGGCCGAGGCGGCCGAGCGGTACAGCTTCGACGAGCTGCGCGTGACCCATGAGCAGAACATCGTCCTGCCCAATGTGCGGCGCGACCAGCTCTTTGCCCTCTGGTCCCTGCTCAACCCCGGCGCGGGCGACGATACGCGCGGCTGGGGCCCGCCCTGGATGAAGGACGGCGCGGGCAAGGACACGACAGAGTCGGCCTATTTCCTGTCGGTGAACCGCAACAAGAAATCGGTGACACTGGACATCTCGAAGCCGGAAGGCCAGCAGATC
>JANNOT010000462.1:0-1989 GCA_031399375.1 Paraoceanicella sp. | reverse complement strand
CGGGGCGGCGGGCGGGCGATGGCGGCCATGTGGGACAGGGGCATGGCGGGGGCGACATAGGGCGCGCCCGGGTCGGGCCCCGCACAGGCGTCGAGCATCGCCGCCGTGTCGCGGACCGAGCGGGTCAGGAAGCCGTCGATGGCCATGCCCGCCCAGCCCTCGCCCGCCATCGGCCCGTCGGGCAGGCGCGCGCGCGTGGGCTTGACCCCATAGAGCCCGCAGCACGACGCGGGGATGCGCACCGACCCGCCCCCGTCCGAGCCATGCGCCATGGGCACGATCCTCGCCGCCACCGCCGCCCCTGCCCCGCCCGACGACCCGCCGGGCGTGCGGCCGAGGTCCCAGGGGTTGCGGGTGGGGGCGCCGTAGACCGCCGCCTCGGTCACCGGACCCACGCCCCCCTCCGGCGCCGTGGTGCGGCCGAAGGTGACGACGCCCGTGGCCCGGATCCGGTCCCAGATCGCACTGTCATAGGCGTAGCGGGTGTTCGCCAGCAGCCGCGAGCCCGCATGGGTGGGAAAGTCGATCGCCTCGCAGCCGAGGTCCTTGAGCAGGAACGGCACCCCCCGGAAGGGTCCCGGCGGCAGCGCCGCCAGGGACGCGCGCGCCACGTCCGGCTGAAGCAGGATCAGCGCGCCGAGCGGGGCCGCCGCCTCGGCCCGCCGCAGCGCCTCCTCGAGGAGCTCGCCCGGCGTGACATCCCCCGCCGCGACCCGGACGGCGAGGCCCGTCGCGTCCTCGGAGTCGTAGAGCGCCGCGATGGACATCAGCGGTTGAAGCCGGAGCGGTGCGCCCAGCCCGTGGTGCGCCGTTCGATCCAGGCCATGACGGCGTACATCCCGATCCCCTCGATGGCGAGCGCGATCAGGCAGGCGAAGACCAGCGGCACCTCGAAATTCGCCTGCGCCGTCAGCATCATGTGCCCCACCCCCGAATTCGCCGCGATGCTTTCCGACATCACCGAGCCGACGAAGGCGAGCGTGATCGCCACCTTGAGCGAGCCGAAGAAGTACGGCATCGACCGCGGGATCCCGACCTTGGTCATGATGTCGATCTTCTTGGCCCCCAGCGCCCTGAGCACATCCTCCATCTCCGGCTCGATGGTCGCAAGGCCGGTCGCGACATTGACCACGATGGGAAAGAACGAGATCAGGAAGGCGGTCAAGATCGCCGGGATCTCGCCCGCACCGAACCAGAGCACCAGGATCGGCACGACCGCGACCTTGGGGATCGAGTTGAACCCGATCATCAGCGGATAGAGCCCGGCATAGATCCGCCGGTCCCAGCCGATGAAGAGCCCGAGGCCGAGGCCGAACACGATGGCGAGCCCGAAGCCCGCGAGCGTGGTCCAGAGCGTCTGGAGCGAATTGCGCCAGAGCCCCCCCGCAAACTCCACCGCCGCCGCCGCAATCTGGCTCGGCGCGGGCAGGATGTAGAGCGGGACGGAGAGGAGATGCACCGCCGCCTCCCACACCACGAAGAGCCCGATCGTGCAGACCCAGGGGGCGAGGCGGACCCAGTCGAGCCGCGCGGTCATGCGCGCGCCTCGGCGATGTGGCCGCGCAGCTCCTGCACGATGTCGGAGAAGGCAGGCTCGAAGGTCACCGACAGGTCCCGCGGCCGCGGGATCGGCACGTCGCGCGTCACGATCACCCGGCCGGGCCGCGCGCTCATCACGAATATCCGGTCGGCGAGGAACACCGCCTCGCGCAAATAATGGGTCACGAGGATGCAGGTGAAGCCGCGCGCCGCGTGCAGGTCACGGATCACGCACCAGAGCTCCTCGCGCGTGAACGCGTCGAGCGCGCCGAAGGGCTCGTCGAGCATCACCAGTTCCGGCTCGTGGATTAGCGCGCGGCAGAGCGAGGCACGCTGCTGCATCCCCCCCGAAAGCTGCCAGGGGTACTTGTCCCCCGCCCCCTTGAGGCCGACCGAGGCCAGCAGCGCCTCGGCCCGGGCGCGGTACTCGCCCTTCTTCGCGCGGAACTG
>JANNOT010000445.1:0-2318 GCA_031399375.1 Paraoceanicella sp. | reverse complement strand
CTTCGCCGAATGGGATGCGTTGCTGGACAGCCATCAGGCGCCCACCAACACGCCCGTCCCCACCTATGCGCAGGTCGTGCACGTCGTGAACCGAACGGCGGCCGACACCGACACGCTGATCGCCGCCGCCGGGGGCATCCCAGGCGAGGTCGCGAAGGGCTGGCGCGTCAAGACGCCCAACACCTTCGATCTCGAGTTCGGCTTTTCCTGCATGGGGTACGAGATCGCCGCCGGCTGGGGCTGCGCCATGGCGCAGGAGGGGCCCGGCGGCACCGGCGGCATTCCCATCGTCATGGTGGGTGACGGCACGTATATGATGATGAACTCGGACATCTATTCGACCGTGCTGTCGGGCCACAAGATGATCGTCGTGGTCTGCGACAATGGCGGCTATGCCGTCATCGACCGTCTGCAGCAGTTCAAGGGCGTGCCGGGCTTCAACAATCTGCTGAAGGACTGCCGCATCCGGAATGCCGACACGCCGCTGCATGTCGATTTCGCCGCCCATGCCGCCGCGATGGGGGCCGCGAGCCGCCATGTCGAGAGTCTGGCGGACCTGGAAACAGCGCTCGACTGGGCGCGCGGGAACGACCGCACCACGGTCATTTCGATCGCCACCGACGCCTATTCCTGGATGCCCGGCGATGCCGAATGGGATGTCGGCGTGCCCGAAGTGTCCACCCGCGAAAGCGTCCGACTGGCCCATGAGAGCCAGATCGCCATTCGTGCCAAGCAGCGCGTCGGCGTCTGACATGAAGGCAAGGCTTGGGGTCGCCCCGATCGCGTGGTGGAATGACGACCTCGCGCAACTCTCCGATGACGTCAGCCTCGAGGAATGCCTGCGTCAGGCGTCTGTCGCGGGGTTCACGGGGATGGAGACGGGGCGACGATTCCCCATGGACATGGCCGAACTGGGACCGATCCTGGCGAGGTACGGCATCTCGGTCTGCGGCGGCTGGTTTTCCGGCCTCCTCCTCGACGCAGACATCGAGCATGAAAAGGACCGCATCGCCGCCCAGCATGCGTTTTTCAGGGCCGCGGGTGCCCCGTGCATCGTCTACGGCGAGACCGCACGGTCAGTGCAGGGCGTGAAATCCGCGCCCCTTGCGACAAAGCCCAGGCTGACCGAGGCCGAAATCGCGGTCTACGGCCGCAAGATCAGCGACTTTGCCGACTGGTGCGCGAAGGAGGGGATGCCCCTGTCCTATCACCATCACATGGCCGCCGCGATCGAGACGGAAGCCGAGCTCGACCTGCTGATGAAGCACTCCACCGTGCCCCTGCTGTTCGACACGGGCCACATGGCCTTCGCCGGTGGCGACAACCTGCGCGTGATCGATACACACTGGCGGCGCATCACCCATGTCCATACCAAGGACATCCGCCGCGCCGTCGTCGATGGTCTCGACCGATCCCGCGACAGCTTCCTCGATGCGGTGATCAGGGGCGCGTTCACCGTGCCCGGCGATGGCAGCCTGGATTTCGAGGCCATGGTGAAGGCCCTGGCGGCCAAGGGGTACGAGGGCTGGTTCGTCGTCGAGGCGGAACAGGACCCCAAGGTCTCGCCCCCGCTGGACATGGCGATCAAGGGCCATGCCGAGCTGATGCGCGTCATGGCAGCCGCGGGGTACGACGTCGCGCCCTGAGCCGGGTGAACCCGACGATCTGCGGTATGGGCGCCTCGCCTTACGGCCCTGTCACGACCGGGATGCGCGGGGTGTCGCGGTTCTTCTGCAACCGCGCCGCCAATGCGACCATCAGCGCCTGGGCCAGACACATCGGGGCCGCAAGCGACCGCGAGAAGGTGTATTCATGCTCGGGGATGGCGAACAGGACATCCGCCGATTTTGCCAGCGGCGACAGGGTGCTGTCCGAGATGGCGACGATCGGCACCCCGCGCGCCGCGGCCTCGTCGACGATGTTGACCACCTCGGTCGCGTAGAACCGGAACGACACGGCAAAGAGCATGTCCCGCGGCCCCATCACGCGCGCCATATGCGTGGCCAGCCCGCCACCCGTGTCGAGAAGCACGGTCTTCTTGCCCAGCATGGTCAGGACGTAGCGCACTAGCTCGACCACCGGGGCGGAGCGCAGCTGTCCGACGAGATAGACCGTATCGGCCAACTGCAACAGATCGGCCGCCCGCGAGATGTCGTCGGCACCGGTCCCCTCGAACAGTTCCTTGAGCGAGGCGATGTCGCGGACGACCAGTTCCTTCAGAAACCCGAGGTCGCTGGGATCCTCCCTCGCATCCAGCTCCGTCTCCAGCGCACGCACCCTGGCATCGAACCCGGGGGCCGCCGTCGACAGCCTGCGCT
>JANNOT010000426.1:0-7572 GCA_031399375.1 Paraoceanicella sp. | reverse complement strand
AGTTTGGAGCAGGCGCAGCGCTTGCGGCGCTGAGCAGTCAGCGCCTTGCGTTTGTTCGGCGCAACCTGCAAACAGTTCTTGTTCGGCCTCTACGATCACACGCCAATGCGCCGCTGACAGGCGCTCGCGCACCGTAGAGGCCGCTATTTTCAGGGCCCGCAGGTTGTAGCCGACACTGGTGGCGCCGTCCGTGCTGGCCAGACTGGAAATCAGTGCGCGTTCAAAAACGCGGTGTCCCTGTACGATGTGCCGCAAACACTCGGGCCACGTGTTCGCGTCGACGGAGGTGGCGCGGGACAGGATCACCATCCGTGGCGGCGCCCATGTCAGCTGGTACCCGTCGTCGGCGCGGGTGCGGCGGGGCTTCTGCGCGATCTGCGGGTCGTCACTGTTTTGGGACCCGCCCCACCGCGACTGGATCGCCGTCGCGATGGGGGCGCTGGACGGGGCGACCCAGACGCGGCTCGCCCTTCACATCTTCGTGGCCGACAAGGGCGACTACTACGACATCGCGGACGGACTGCCGCAGAACCGCCAATAGACCCTACTTGCAGAGATCCTGGGCCGCTTCGAGCGCCGCAGTGAACCCCTTGAGCGAGAACGTGTCGGTGGTCGTGGTCCCCCGCTGGGACACGCCCGTGACGGTCGCGACCGCGCCGCGCTTCATCGTGGCGGCAAGGCGGTCGTCCTCGGCGGGGGAATTCAGCCAGCCCCATTCGCCATCGACGAACATGTCCTGCGATTCTCCGCCGACTTTCACGCTGACCTTGCTGCCGGCGCGCAGCGGATAGCCGGCGGAAAAGCTGAACTCGCTGGTCACGTTGTCGCCGGGGCGCACGGTGACCATCAGCAGGATGTCGCTGCGCTGCACCGTGACCTCGCGCCCGTCGCGCCGGGCCGAGGATGCGGTGGGCGCGGACACGATCCAGCATTCCCGCGCGCCGCTGCTGGCCTTGAACACGCTCCAGTCCGCCTTGGCATCCACCCGTGCCTCGGCCGCAGCCCCGGCTGCCCCCGCGAGGGCCATCACCGCCGTGCAGACCACCGTTCCGAGTGCGTGTCGCATCATCTGCCGCATACCCATCCGTCTCCGCCTGTCGTGCGGGATCCCGAACATGCCGGTCCCGCCTGTCGATCCCTGCCTGCCATGCCGTTGCCCGGGTTCGGGTCACGTCCCGGGGCGCACATGCCCCGGCCCATGCCTTCGCCCGGCTTCAGGGGGTTCTAGCGGACCGACCCGGTCCCGCCCCGCCTTTTCTTTTGCGACGACACCTGTAATCTAGCGAAAAACCGGCACCGGGCGCTACCCCCCAAAACTGCGGTCGTGGCGCAGGGGGTCGGGCGCTGCGGCTCCTGACGAGAAGGCGATCCCAACCGATGATCCAGCGCGCGTGGCTCGCGCACGGGCGGCCGATGGCAGCGACGCTGTCGCCTGCGCGGGACGGCGGCGGCGCGGGTGCGGGCACCCCGGCGCGGGTCGGGGGCGGGCGGCGCGGGCTGCCCCGGCCTGGTCGCTGATGCTCGATACCCCCCGTCCCCCCGCGGCCGCGGCCGGCCCGGCCGATGGCGTTTCGGACGCGGTTCTGCTCGCCGGAATCGCGGCGGGGGACCGCACGGCGTTCGCCACGTTCTTTGCGCGCTACGGTCGCCGGGTGAAGGGGTTCCTGATGCGCTGGGGCACGCCGGAGGCCGAGGCGGACGAGCTCGCCCAGGACGTCATGGTGACGGTGTGGCGCAAGGCCGCAACCTTCGACCCGGCCAAGGCCGCGGTCTCGACCTGGGTGTTCACCATCGCGCGCAACCGGCGGATCGACATGGTCCGCCGGGGGGCGCGCCCCGCGCCCGATCCGGCCGATCCCCTGTTCCAGCCCGATCCAGAGCCCGACCAGGCCGACGTGATGGCCCGGGCGCAGCGCGATGCGGAGGTGCGCGCGGCGCTCGCCGCCCTGTCGCCGGAACAGCGCGAGGTGCTTGGCATTGCGTTCTACGACGGTCTGTCGCAGTCGGAGATCGCGCTCCGGCTCGACCTTCCGCTCGGCACCGTCAAGTCGCGGATGCGACTGGCCATCGGGCGGCTTCGCGGCGTATTGGGCGAACGGTTCCGTGCGGAGTTGCAGGATGACTGAGCGATGAGCAATGCGGTCGATCTGGTCGAGGTGATCCGCGGCCCCTTTGCCGAATCGGTGCACCGCGGCCATGCGGTCGTGGTCACCCCGTCGGGCGAGGTCGTCGCGGCCTGGGGCGACCCGGAGGCGGTCGTGCTGCCGCGTTCGTCCTCCAAGATCCTCCAGGCCATGGCGATGGTCGAGAGCGGCGCCGCGGCGCGGGCCGGGCTCGGGTCCGAGCATCTGGCGCTCGCCTGTGCGTCCCACGAGGGCGCGGCGGTCCATACCGGGCGGGTTGCTGTGTGGCTCAGCGGGCTCGGGCTCGGCGAGGCGGACCTGCGCTGCGGTGCCCATGACCCCGGCGATCCCGCGGCGCTGGCGGACCTGCACGCCCGCGGGGCGGCGCCCTGCCAGCTCCACAACAACTGTTCGGGCAAGCATGCCGGGTTCCTGACGCTGAACCGCGACATCGGGGGCGATCCCGACTATGTCGCGCCCGCGCATCCGGTCCAGCAGGCCGCCCGTGCGGTGTTCGAGGAGATGACGGGGGCAACGAGCCCCGGTTTCGGAATCGACGGCTGCTCGGCCCCGAACTTTGCCGGGACGCTGCGCGGGATCGCCACGGCGATGGCGCGGATTGCGGCGGCCGAGACGGCGCTGACCGGCGCCCGGCGGTCCGGGGCGATCGCACTGCGCGATGCGATGGCCGCACACCCCGTGCTCGTCGCGGGCGAGGGGCGGGCCTGCACCGAACTGATGACCGCGATGGGGGGCAGGGCCATGATCAAGACCGGGGCGGAGGGGTTCTTCGTCGCGATGCTGCCGGGTCGTGGGCTCGGCGTTGCGATCAAGATCCTCGACGGTGCGACGCGTGGCGCCGAGGGGGTGATGGCCGCACTTCTGGTGCGGCTCGGCGTCGCGGACCCGGATCATCCGCTGGTCGCCAAGCGCCTGCGGCCCGCGCTGGTGAACCGCGCGGGGCGCGTCACCGGCATGCTCCGTCCCACCCACGCGCTCTGGCAGGACGGGACCCTGCTATGAGGTGGCTCGTCGCGCTCGCCCTCGTCCTCTCTGCCGCGGTGGCCCGGGCGGGAGTGGAGGCATGCGGGGCGGCGCCCTGCACGGTGGACGGGGGCAGCTATGTGGCCGTCCTGCCCCAGGGGCAGGCGCGGGGCGGCGTTCTCTTTCTGCACGGCCATACCGGCACCGGACCGGCGGTCCTGCTTGACACGGCGCTGGTCGCTGCCGTGACGGCGCGGGGGTATGCCCTGATCGCGCCCACGGGCATGCCCTTGCAGCAGGGCAGCGATGCGGCGAGCTGGAACGCCCGCGCCAACCCGGCAGGGCGCGACGACGTCGCGTTTCTCCGGCGGGTGGCCGACGATGCCGCCGCCCGCTTCGCGCTGCCGCGCGACCGGATGGTGGCGTCGGGCTTCTCGGTCGGGGGCATGATGGTCTGGCAGGCGGCCTGCCGGGATCCCGGCGCTTTCGCCGCCTATGCCCCGGTCGCGGGCCTGTTCTGGCGCCCGTTTCCGGAGCGTTGCGCCGGGCCCGTGCGCCTTCTGCACACCCATGGCTGGATCGATCCGACGGTGCCGCTCGAGGGGCGCAGCTTTCGCGGCGGCACGTTCGAGCAGGGCGATCTGTTCGCGGGGCTCGAGTTTCTGCGCCAGGTGCTGGGATGCGCCACCAACGCACCCGATGCCTACGCGACCCGCGGTTCCTACATGATCCGCGCGTGGAACCGCTGCGCCCCGGGGGCGAGCCTGACCTTCGCGCTCCATCCCGGGGGCCACGGCGTCCCGCCGGACTGGGCGTCCCTCGCGCTCGACTGGTTCGAGGACGACGCACCCTGAGCTTGCGGCGGGCGGGTCGGGCAACTATACGCGGGGGATGACCCCGTTCCGCGACATCTCGGACCATGACCGCCTGCCGTCGCGTTTCTTCGGCGCGGCGCGCGGGCTGATCGCGGGGCAGTGAGGCGCGACTGCCGACCGACGTGACCGCTTTCACCCGGGAGACACCGCAATGACCGCCAAGACGCTCTACGACAAGATCTGGGATGCCCACCTGGTCCATGGGGCCGAGGATGGCACGGGCCTTCTCTACATCGATCGCCACCTGGTCCACGAGGTGACGTCGCCCCAGGCGTTCGAGGGCCTGCGCGCGTCCGGGCGCACCGTGCGCTGCCCGCAGGCCACGGTGGCGGTGCCCGACCACAACGTGCCGACCGACGTGCGCCGGGCCGAGGGCATCGCCGACGAGGAAAGCCGTATCCAGGTCGATCTGCTCGCCGCCAATGCGGCCGAATTCGGCATCGAGTACTACGGAGTGGACGACATCCGGCAGGGCATCGTCCACATCATCGGGCCCGAACAGGGCTGGACCCTGCCCGGCATGACCATCGTCTGCGGCGACAGCCACACCGCGACCCATGGCGCGTTCGGCGCGCTCGCCCACGGGATCGGCACGTCCGAGGTGGAACACGTGCTCGCCACCCAGACCCTGATCCAGAAGAAATCCAAGAACATGCGCGTCGAGGTGACCGGCGCGCTTCCGTTCGGGGTCACCGCCAAGGACATCACCCTGACCGTCATCGGCGAGACGGGGACCGCGGGCGGGACGGGCCATGTCATCGAGTATTGCGGTGCGGCGATCCGCAGCCTGTCCATGGAAGGTCGCATGACCGTCTGCAACATGGCGATCGAGGGGGGCGCGCGCGCCGGGCTGATCGCCCCGGACCAGACGACGTTCGACTATGTCCGCGGCCGTCCGAAGGCGCCCCGCGGGGCCGACTGGGACCGGGCAATGGGGTGGTGGCAGACCCTCTTCACCGACGAGGATGCCGTCTTCGACAAGGAACTCGTGCTCGACGCCACCCGCATCGCCCCGGTGGTGACCTGGGGGACGAGCCCCGAGGACGTGCTGCCGATCACCGGCACCGTGCCCCATCCCGGCGATTTCGCGGGCGCCAAGCAGGAGGCGGCGGCGCGCAGCCTCGACTACATGGGCCTGGCCCCGGGCACGCGGCTCGAGGACATCGCCATCGACACCGTCTTCATCGGGTCCTGCACCAACGGGCGGATCGAGGACCTGCGCGCGGTGGCCAAGGTGATGGAGGGGCGGCGGGTCAAGGACGGCATCCGCGCCATGATCGTCCCCGGCTCGGGCCTCGTGCGCGCGCAGGCCGAGGCGGAGGGCATCGCCCAGGCGCTGATCGCCGCAGGCTTCGAATGGCGCATGGCGGGCTGCTCCATGTGCCTGGGCATGAACCCCGACCAGCTCAGCCCCGGCGAGCGCTGCGCCTCGACCTCCAACCGCAATTTCGAGGGCCGCCAGGGCAAGGGCGGGCGCACCCACCTGCTCTCCCCCGCCATGGCCGCCGCGGCGGCGGTGACGGGGCGGCTGACGGATGTGCGCGCGCTGGTGTGATATGCCGCTCGCCCGCATCGATATGGGCGCGCCCCCCCACTCGTCCCGCCATGGCGGGCGATCACAGACCTGGCGGTCAAGGAGGCTTGCATGGACAGGTTCACGACACTGACCGGCGTGGCGGCGCCGATGCCGCTGATCAACATCGACACCGACATGATCATCCCCAAGCAGTTCCTCAAGACCATCCGCCGGTCGGGGCTTGGCAAGAACCTGTTCGACGAAATGCGCTATGG
Organism: Paraoceanicella sp.; assembly: GCA_031399375.1. Lineage (GTDB taxonomy): Bacteria > Pseudomonadota > Alphaproteobacteria > Rhodobacterales > Rhodobacteraceae > Paroceanicella. Next base: position 1,799 of record JANNOT010000426.1, on the reverse strand, counting down.
CGATGACGGGTCCGAGCGGCCCGATTTCGTGCTCAACCGGCCCGCCTACCGTGCGGCCAGGATCATCGTCGCGGGGGCCAATTTCGGCTGCGGGTCGAGCCGGGAGCATGCGCCCTGGGCGCTGCTCGATTTCGGGATCCGCTGCGTGATCGCACCCAGCTTTGCCGATATCTTCTACAACAACTGCTTCAAGAACGGGATCCTGCCCGTGGTCCTGCCCCAGGCGGATGTGGACCGGCTGATGGAGGCGGCCCAGAACGGCGCGAACGCGACGATCACGGTCGATCTGGACCGCCAAAGCGTGACGGCGCCCGACGGGGCGGAGTTCGCCTTCGACGTCGATCCGTTCCGGCGCCATTGCCTCATGAACGGGCTCGACGACATCGCCCTGACGCTGGAGAAGGCGCCCGCGATCCTGGCGTTCGAGGCCGCCATGCGGGCGGAGCGACCCTGGGTCTGAGCCGGGTGCCCGGCGCCCGCACGGGCCACGGGGGGGTGCCTGGCCGCGTCCCGGCCACACGGGTCGGCGAGCCGGGGCATCGGGGATGAGGGGGCTGGTGCTCCTCCTGATCCTCTGGGCGGCACCGCTGGTGGCCCAGGACAGTTTTCGCGTCGCCACCTTCAACATGGCCCTGGCGCGCAAGGGCGCGGGCGTGCTGGTGCGCGAGCTCGAGCGCGGCGGGACCCCGCAGATCGCCGCACTGGCCGAGATCGTGGCCGAGGTGGCGCCCGACATCCTCGTCGTGAACGAGCTTGACCACGACATCGAGGGTCGGGCACTGGACGGGCTCGCGGCTGCCCTGCGCGCGGCGGGGGCACCGGACTACCCGTACCGGTTCGCGGGTCCGGTCAACACGGGTGTGCCGAGCGGGCTCGACCTCGACGGGGACGGGGCACTGCGGGGGCCGGGCGATGCCTTCGGCTTCGGGCTCTTTCCCGGACAGTACGGCATGGCGATCCTCAGCCGCCATCCGCTCGATACCGCGGCCCTGCGCAGCTTCCGCCTGCTGCTCTGGCGCGATCTGCCGGGCGCCCGCCTGCCCGTGCGCTCGGATGGCAGCCCGTTCCCCTCGCCCGAGGCGCAGGCGGCGATGCGCCTGTCGTCCAAGGCGCATTGGGACCTGCCGGTAATCTTGCCCTCCGGCAGGCGCATCGCGCTGCTGGTCAGCCATCCCACCCCGCCGGTCTTTGACGACGACCACGACCTGAACGGGCGGCGGAACGCGGACGAGATCGGGTTCTGGGTCCGCTATCTCGACGGCGGGTCGTTCCCAGACGATGCGGGCGTCAGCGCCCCGCGGGCGGACCTGCCCGCCATTGTTCTGGGCGATCTGAACGCCGATCCGCGCGACGGGGACGGGCTTCGCGACGGGATCGGGGCCCTGCTGGCGCATCCGCGGCTCCAGGACCCCGGTCCGCGCAGCCCCGGGGGCGTCGAGGCGGCGGATGAGGGGGTCAACCGCCGCCACCGCGGCGATCCCGCCCGCGACACGGCCGATTTCAACGACATCGGCGGTCCGGGCAACCTGCGGGCCGATTACGTTCTGCCCGACCGGGCGTTCACCGTTCGAGGGGCGGGCGTGGTCTGGCCGCGCAGCGACGACCCGCGCCATCGGCTGATCGGGACCGGGCGGCCCGTCTCGTCGGACCATCGCCTGGTCTGGGTGGACCTGACGCTGCCGTAAGCGGCCCACTTGACCGCGCCGGGTCCCCGCCCTAGGCAGGCGAGGCATCCCAGACCGGCGCCGAGGACCCCGATGACCCATTCCCTGCTCATCCTGCCCGGCGACGGGATCGGC
>JANNOT010000373.1:0-1551 GCA_031399375.1 Paraoceanicella sp. | reverse complement strand
CTTGTCACCGAACGCCGCGTAGACGCTTGGCGGCGTCACGCCCATGGCGGCGGTCAGGTCGCTGATCGACGTCGCCTCGTACCCGTGGCGCCAGAACATCAGCATCGCGCGGTGCAGCGCCGCGTCGCGGTCGAACGACAGCGGGCGGCCGATCCTGCGACGCGACATGGGGGGATCCTGTTCCATATCGATCACTATGAAACGCTTGACTCGCCATCGCAAGCCGGTCCAGGTGTTTCGTAGCAGTCAGTAGGAAAACCCATGCCCCTCGACGATTATCGCACGCTCGGCCGCTCCGGCCTCATCGTGAGTCCGCTCTCGCTCGGCACCATGACCTTCGGCACCGCCCGCTGGGGGTCGGACGAGGCCGGCTCGCGCGATGTGTTCAACGCCTATGTCGATGCGGGGGGGAATGTCGTCGACACCGCCGATGTCTATTCCAGCGGGCGCAGCGAGGAGATGGTCGGCCGCTTCATCCGCGACCGCGGCCTGCGCGACCAGATCGTGGTGGCGACCAAGGCGGGGTTCGCGACGGGGCAGGGGCTGCTGGCGGGCGGCAACGGCGCGCGCCATATCCGCGCCGCGCTCGATCGCTCGTTGCGCAGGCTGGCGATGGATCACGTCGATCTTTACTGGCTGCATGTCTGGGATGCCGTGACCCCCGCCGAGGAGGTGCTGGACACGATGGTCACGCTCGTGCGGTCGGGAAAGATCCGCTACTGGGGCGTCTCGAACGCCCCGGCCTGGTTCGTGGCGAAGCTTGCGACGCTCGCGGTGCTGCACGGGGTGCCCGGGCCCGTCGCTCTCCAGTACTTCTATGCCCTGGTGAACCGCGACATCGAGGACGAGCACCTGCCGCTCGCGGCCGAGTTCGCACTGGGCGTCGTGCCGTGGAGCCCGCTCGCCTTCGGCCTCCTGGCCGGAAGCTACGACCGGCGCGCGGTCGAGGCCGCGGGGCCGCGGGTGCAAGGCCTGCCCCGCGACGCAGCCGTGGCGGGCGAGGACCGCTCCCCCGACGACCACCGGCTCGACGGCGCGAACCCCTTTGGCGACACGCTCTTTACCGAGCGCAACTGGGCCATCGTGGACGTGGTGCGCCGGGTCGCGTCCGAGGCGGGCGAGACCGCGGCCCGCATCGCACTCGCCTGGGTCGCCGGGCGCCCGGGGATCACGTCACCCCTGATGGGCGCGAGCCGCGCCAGCCAGGTGACCGAGAACGCCGCCGCCACCGATCTCGTCCTCTCCCCCGCGCACCGCGCTGCACTTGATGACGTGAGCCGGGGCGCGCCGAGGATGCTCTACAGCCTCTTCACCCCCGCCATTCGCCAGCAGGTGGTGTTCGGGGGAAGCGCCGTGCGCGCAGGCCAGGGCTGATCATCTACAAGGGGGGGGGTCATTCCCACTCCATTATTTCCTAGAACTATAAGGCATTGATTTTATTAACCAAAATATTTTGGCCGAAACGCTATACCGTCAAGCACACCGTCAGAAAACCGCGCTCCTGAAAACATTTGGTTTTTGGCTCGATCTCGAAAATCGTGGTTTCGCCAT
>JANNOT010000314.1:0-1933 GCA_031399375.1 Paraoceanicella sp. | reverse complement strand
CGACCCCGCGACCGGGATCTCGGCCCACGGCACAGCCGTGTCAGGGCGTGAGCGTGAGGGCGACGAACCGCGGCTGCCCCTCTCGGTTCACGAGCAGGAGGAGCGATGTGCGCCCCGCCTCCCGCGCGGCCTTGACCCGTGCCTCGGCCTCGATCGGGGTGCGGACCTGTTCCTGACCGATCTCGGCAATCACGTCGCCCGCCCGCAGGCCCTTCTCGAAGGCGGGCGAGGTCTCGTCCACCGCGGCCACCAGCACGCCCGACAGGCCGTCGCCGATCCCAAACTGCGCCCGTGCCTCGGGCGTGATCGTGCTCAGGGTCATGCCCAGCAACTCGGCCGTCGCCGGGGCCGGGGCACCGTCCTCGGTGGTCGCGACCCCGGTCTCGCCCTCCTCGAGCCGACCGAGGGTCACCATCAGGGGCATGAGCGCCCCGTCGCGCCAGACCTCGACCGGCACGGCCTTGCCCACGTCGGTCTCCGCCACCATGCGGGGCAGGTCGCGCATCTCGCGCACGGGCCGCCCGTCGAAGCTCACGATCACGTCGCCCGCGCGGATCCCGCCCGTCTCGGCGGGGCCGCCCTCGTTCACGCCCGAGATCATCGCCCCCGCCACCGAGGCGAGCCCCAGCGCATCGGCCATGGAGGGATCCACCGGCTGGATGCGCACCCCGAGCCAGCCCCGGCGCGTTTCGCCAAAACTGCGGAGCTGCTCCACGACCGTCTTGACCACGTTCGAGGACATGGAGAACCCGATCCCGATCGACCCGCCATTGGGCGACAGGATCGCGGTGTTCACCCCGATGACGTCGCCGCCCATGTTGAAGAGCGGCCCGCCGGAATTGCCCCGGTTGATCGCGGCATCGGTCTGGATGAAATCATCATACGACCCGCGCAGGCTGCGATTGCGGGCCGAGATGATCCCGGCGGACACCGAGAACCCCTGGCCGAGCGGGTTGCCGATCGCCATCACCCAGTCGCCGACGCGCGACACGTCGCTGTCGCCGAAGCTGACGAAGGGCAGCGGCGTGTCGGATGTCACCTTCAATACCGCAATGTCGGTTTTGGGGTCGCGGCCGACCAGCTCCGCCTTCAGCGTGGCGCCGGTGAAAAGCTCGATCTGGATCTCGTCGGCCTTCTCGATCACGTGGTTGTTCGTGACGATGTAGCCATCGGCCGAGATGATGAACCCCGAGCCGAGCGCGCTCGCCCGTTCCGGGCGATCCTGTTGACGGTCGCGGAACTGGCGGAAGAATTCCTCGAACGGTGACCCCGGCGGGACCATCGGAACCGGGCCCTCCTCGGTCGGCGTCACGACCTGGGTGGTGGTGATGTTCACGACGGCGGGGCTCAGCCGTTCGGCAAGCTCGGCAAAGCTGACCGGGGCCGTGGCGGGCTGCGCGTGAAGCGCGGGCGGGACCAGGGCGAGCGCAAGCCCGACAATCGCGGCGCGCAGCAGAGGGCCAGGTCCTGAGGGGTGATGGGCGGCAAGTCTGACCAAATCCGTCTCCTTCATCGGCGGCAGTGCGGCCGACGAGCGGGCCGCAGCACGGCGCGTCCCACCACGTGGCCGGGGGGCCTCGGTCCTGCAACAGCAGTTCACGCGGGATTGTCTCACGTCTGCGTGACGCCTGCACGCGCTATCCGCGGCGCGAGCGGGACCGCCAGCGGGCCGCGCAGGATCCGGGTGGAGGCGCGGGCGCGGATCCTGCACCGCTTCAGCCATCGCCGATCACCCGCGGGAGCCATCCATGACCATCCGCTACCTCGCCCTTCCCACCGCCCTTGTCCGCGCGCTGCAGGCCGGTGGACCCGATGCCAACGGGCAGGTGCCCGAGCGCACGCTGTCGGACGGTGGGCGCACACCCTGCCGCCACTGCCTCTGTGACATTCCGCACGGGGCAGGGATGCTGATCCTGGGGCATCGCCCGTTTCC
>JANNOT010000237.1:0-13835 GCA_031399375.1 Paraoceanicella sp. | reverse complement strand
CCCACCGCCGGCAAGGCTTGCGGTGATCACCAGGTTGCAGAAGGCCTGCGCCTCGCCCGTGGCGCCCCAGATGTCGGCGAAGGGGGCGTCGGGCGCGGCAAGGCGGATCAGAACCTCTGCCCCCGCCTCGGCCGCGGCGCGGGCACGATCGGCATCGACCGCGTCGGCCCCGCGCAGGATGGCGAGCCTGCTGCCCCGCGGCCCGGGCAGGATCGGGCCCGCTGCGCGGCGGACCTCGCCGGTTGCGTCGATGAGGAGGACCTGCGTCTGCGCCCTGCCATCGGTGACGGGCATGGTGACCGGCAGGCAGGTCCAGAGCCGGTTGGCCCGGCAGACCCGCCGGATCAGCCCGACCGCCCGCCCGTCGGGCGCCGCCCCCGTCAGCGTCCCCTCGGGCAGGACGGCGAGATCGACCCGCGGCTCGGCCTGGCGCAGGGCATCGAGTGCTGCCGCCAGATCGACGGCCTGGGCTGTCGCACCCCGGCCAACCCGGACGGCCAGCGGCATCAGCGCAAGTCCCAGCCCGTGAAGGGCCGCATCGGTCCCACGATCGGCAATCATGGCGCCATCTCCTATTTCGTGATGCTGAGCGCGCCCGGCGCGCCCGCCATGGCGCGACTGGGCGAGGACGTGGCGATGAGCACCCCGAGGGTCAGAACGTAGGGCGCGGCGTAAAAGAGATAATATCCCTGAGAGATTCCCACGGACTGGAGCGCGGGCCCGAGCGCGCCCGCGCCGCCGAACAGCAGTGCTGCCCAGAAGCATGCGATGGGGTTCCAGCGGGCGAAGATCACGAGCGCCACCGCCATCAGCCCCTGGCCCGAGGATATCCCCTCGGTCCAGCTTCCGGGATAGAAGAGCGAGAGATAGGCCCCGCCGACGCCCGCAAGTGCGCCGCCCGCCGCGGTCGCCAGCGTGCGGATCAGCGCCGGGCGCAGACCCATGGCGCGGGCCGCGTCCGTGCTGTCGCCCACCACGCGCAGGGTCAGGCCGAGCCGCGTGCTGCGCAGCATCCACCAGATCGCGACGGCCGCGACGATGCCGATCAGGAAGAGCACGTTGACCCTGAGCGCGGCCTGCACCTGGGGCATCGAGGACCAGTCGCCGAGGCCAATGGCGGGCAGGTCCGGTGCCACCGGCTGGATGAACGGCTTGCCGAAAAAGAACGCGAGACCCATGCCGAGCAGCATCATCGCGATGCCGATGGCGATGTCGTTGACCCGTGGCAGCGAGCAGAGCACCCCGTGCACCAGCCCGAACGCGGCACCCGCGACCATGGCTGCAAAGACGCCGAGCCAGGGCGAGCCCGTCATCACGGCGACCCCGTAGGCTGCCATGGCGCCGAAGACCAGCGTCCCCTCCAGCCCCAGATTGATGCGCCCGGACCGCTCGGTCAGCACCTCGCCCAGGCTCACGAACAGGAACGGGGTCGACACGCGGATGGCCCCGCCCAGGATGGCGACGGGGATCGCCCAGAGGCCGAGATCGCCCTCGCTCATGCCCGTCCCCAGCGTTCGGGGGCAAAGAGGCGCAGGCGGCCGTAGAGCGTTTCCGACAGCAGGATCGCGATGAACACGAAGCCCTGGAGCACCAGCGTGGTCGCATCGGGCAGGTCCATGCGCCGCTGCACCAAGCCCGAGGCCGCCTCGAATCCCGCGAGCAGGATCGCGACGGGGATGATGGCAAGCGGGTTGTGGCGGGCCAGAAAGGCGATGAGGATGCCCGTATAGCCGTACCCCGCCACCAGCGATCCATTGGCCGAGCCGAGCACGGCCGCGACCTCGAACACCCCCGCGAGCCCCGCAAAGGCGCCGCCGAGCGCGGTCAACCCCAGGATCAGCCGCCCCACCGGCAGTCCCTGAATCTGGGCCGCCCGCACGTTGCCCCCCGCGATGCGCGCGGCAAAGCCCCAGGTAGTCCGCTCGATCAGCACCCAGGCGAGGATGCAGCAGGCGATCCCGACCGGCAGGCCCCAGTGGATTTCGGTCTCCGCGATGTTGCCCACGCGCAGGGCGGCGTCGAGCGGGGCGGTCGAGGGTTTGTTCAGGCTCGCAGGGTCGCGCAGCGGCCCCTCGACCAAATGGTTCATCAGGGCGATGGCGATGTAGGCGAGCAGCAGGCTCGCGATCGTCTCGTTGACGCCCCGGTAATGGCGCAGCGCGCCGATGGCGCCGATCCAGAGCGCGCCAGTCAGCATGCCCGCGAGCGCCATCAGGACGATCCCGACGATCCCGAACCCGCCGCCGAGCGCCGCGCCGAGCGCACCCGCGACCACGCCCCCCAGCACGATCGCCCCCTCGCCCCCGATGACGACGAGCCCGAGCCGGGCGGGCAGCGCGACGCAGAGCGCCGCGAACAGAAGGGGAGCGGTCCGGCTGAGTGTGTTCTCCCACGAAAACGGGGTGCCAAAGCCCGCGCGGTAGACGAGTGCATAAAAATCGGCCGGGGATTTTCCGAGCACGGCGAGAAAGAGCCCGAAGGCCGCAAGACCCGCGATCAGCGCGCCGAGGGGGATGCACACCGCCTCCGCCCGCCGCGCGACCCAGGCCAGCGCACCCGGCGGCGCGAGCCCCGCCGGTCCGGAAAGCCCGACCTCGGCTGTCATGAGGTGGACCCGAGCACGCCTTCCACCAGGTAGTCCATGCTTTCCAGCGCCACGTCCGTCTCGGCGAAGGACTGGCCTTCGGTCGCGATCACCCGCCCGGTATTGTCCATGAGCGGCCCCTTGATCGCGGCGAACCCGCCCTTGACGATCAGGGCCTGCGTCGTCTCGATCTGTGCGCGGGCGGCGTCGGATACGGCGGGGCCGAGGGGGGACATCTTGATGAATCCCTCGGCCAGCCCGCCCCGCACGAAATTGGGGATGGGTTCGCGCGCCAGCGTCTGCTCGACCATCCGGGTATAGACCGTGGCCCAATTCCATTCCGCCCCCGTCAGGTAGCGGTCGGGGCCGAGCGAGGACTGGTTGGCGTGATAACCGCAGAGATAGCAATCGCGCGCCGCCGCCGTCTCCATCACCACCTTGGGGCTGTCCACATGGCAGGTGATGACATCCGCCCCGCCATCGGCGAGCGCGTTCGCAGCCTCGGCTTCCTTCACTGCCAGCGACCATTCGCCGGTGAAGATCACCTGGCAGGTGATCGAGGGGTCCACCGCCCGGGCCCCGAGCAGGAACGAATTGATGTTCATCAGCACCTGCGGGATCGGCTTGGCCGCGACGAAGCCGAGCTTCTTGGTCCGCGTGGCATGCCCCGCGGCGATCCCGTTGAGGTACTGGCCCATGCCGATATACCCGAAATAGCTGCCCACGTTCGTCGGGTGCTTGTCCGCCGACCACATTCCCCCGCAGTGCTGGAACCGCAGGTCGGGGTATTTCGGCGCCATGGCGAGGATATGCGGATCGAAATAGCCGAACGAGGTGGGAAAGAGCAGGCTCGCCCCGTCGAAATTGATCATCGATTCCATCGATTTCTGGACGTCGATGGTCTCGGCCACGTTCTCTTCCTCGACGACCGTGACGCCCTCGATCGACTTTAGCGCCGCGGCGCCCTCGGCATGGGCCTGGTTGTAGCCGAAATCATCCTTCGGCCCGACATAGATGAAACCCACCGTCAGGGGCCCGGCGGCGCGGGCGATCCCCGCGGGACCGAGGAGCGTACCGGCCCCCGCAAGGGCGGCGCCGCCCCGCAGAAGGCCGCGTCGGGTCAGGGCGTGGCGAGGCATGGCATGGTCTCCCGCAGGCGAGATGTGGCAGGGGCGGTCCGGTGCCGGACCTGTTCGCACCGATCATGCGAAGCTTGCCCCGCTGCTGTCGTCTGCTAGTTTTGCACCGAAGTGCTGCAAGGATTGCAGCAGGCCAGGGGGGCGATGCGCCAGCTCACACCGCTCCACTACATCGACGCCATCGTCCGGGCGGGCTCGATCCGCCAGGCGGCCGAAACGCTCTCCATCACCTCGACCGCGCTGAACCGGCGGGTCCTGGCGCTGGAGGACGAGCTGGGTGTCCCGATCTTCGAGCGGCTGCCCAGGGGCGTGCGGCTCTCGACCGCGGGCGAGCTTCTGATCCACCACATCCGCACCCAGGCGTCGGATTTCGAGAAGCTCAAGTCGCAGATCGCCGATCTGGCGGGCGCCCGACGCGGGCGTGTCGCCATCGCGTGCAGCCAGGCGCTTCTGCCCGACTTCCTGCCCGAGGAGATCGCGGCCTACCGGCGCGTCCATCCGCTCGTGACCTTCGAGGTCCAGCTGCGCGACCGGGCGGCGGCGGAACAGGCGCTGGTGGACCATGCCGCCGACGTGGCGCTGGTGTTCGAGCCGGTGCGGCTGGGCGATGTGCAGGTGCTGGCCGCCGTACGCCAGCCCGTCCATGCCGTGATGCGGCCGGGCCACCCGCTCGCGGCCCAGGACGTGCTGCGCCTGCGCGACTGCGCGCGCTATCCCGTGGCGCTGCCTGGTCTGCGCTACGGCGTGCGCCACCTGATCGACCTTGCGCTGCGCCGATCCTCGATCGTGCTTGACGTGGTGATCGAGGCCGACAGTTTCGAGTTCCTGCGCCGCTATCCCGCCAATGACGACACGGTGTCGTTCCAGATCCCCATCGGCCTGCCGCGCAGCGTCGGCCCCGACCCGATCGTGACGCGTCCGCTCGACACCCGCGACGTGCCCGAGGGGCTGATCTATCTCTGCCAGTTGCGCGGCCGGACGCTGGCCGTGGCCGCCGCAAAATTCGCGGCCCAGCTCGAACGCGCGCTCGACCAGCGGTTCGCATGACCGGTTTTGGGCGCACGGGTGGACGTGCTGCAAAGTCTTTGACAAAAAAAGGCATTGAATTCATTTACTTGGTGACGCGCTGGGCAAACGCGCGTAAGAGCCGGTCAAAAGAGCCGTCGCAGGCCCCCGGAAACGCGGGCAAACGCGATGCGAAGTGGAGGAAGCGATGGAATCGACCCGCGAGCTTTCGGGTGATGTCCGCCCGGTGCCAGCGCATGCCGCGGCCCGCGCCCATGTGGGGGCCGCGGATTACGCGGCGCGCTACGCGGCGAGCCTGGCCGACCCCGCGGCGTTCTGGGGGGCGGAGGCAGGGCGTCTGGACTGGATCCGCCCGTTCACCCGGGTCAAGAACACCAGCTTTGACACCCACAACGTCTCGATCCGCTGGTTCGAGGACGGCACGCTGAACGTCTCGGCCAACTGCATCGACCGCCACCTTGCCACCCGGGCGCACCAAACGGCGATCATCTGGGAAAGCGACGACCCCGGCGTCAGCCAGCATGTCAGCTACCAGGAACTGCACGATCAGGTCTGCCGCGTCGCCAATGTCCTGCACGGGCTTGGCGTGCGAAAGGGCGACCGGGTCGTGATCTACCTGCCCATGATCCCGCAGGCCGCCTATGCCATGCTTGCCTGCACGCGCATCGGCGCAGTCCATTCGGTCGTCTTCGCGGGGTTCTCGGCCGAGGCGCTGTCGAGCCGGGTGGAGGATTGCGGGGCCAAGGTCGTGATCACGTCCGACGAGGCGCCGCGGGGTGGGCGCAACACACCGCTGAAGGCGAACGCGGACAAGGCGCTCGCCCGGCTTGCCGGCGTCCGCTGCCTCGTCGTCCGGCGCACCGGCGGCCCGGTCGGATGGGACGCCGCCCGCGACGTGTGGCTGCACGAGGAGATGGAGCGCGTCTCGGCCCGCTGCGAACCGGTCGAGATGGGGGCGGAGGATCCGCTCTTCATCCTCTACACCTCGGGCTCCACCGGAAAGCCCAAGGGGGTGGTGCACACCACGGGCGGCTATCTGCTCTATGCCGCGATCACCCACCAGACCGTGTTCGACTACCATGACGGCGACATCTACTGGTGCACCGCGGATGTGGGATGGGTGACGGGCCACAGCTACATCGTCTACGGGCCGCTCGCCAACGGGGCAACGACACTGATGTTCGAGGGCGTGCCGACCTGGCCCGATGCGAGCCGGTTCTGGCGCGTGGTCGAAAAGCACAAGGTCAACGTGTTCTACACCGCCCCGACCGCGATCCGGGCCCTGATGGGACAGGGGGATGCCTGGGTCGCGGGGGTGGATCTGTCCACGCTGCGCACGCTCGGCTCGGTCGGCGAGCCGATCAACCCCGAGGCGTGGGAATGGTATGACCGGGTCATCGGCCAGGGCCGGTGTCCCATCGTCGATACCTGGTGGCAGACCGAGACGGGGGGGATCCTCATCACCCCGCTGCCCGGTGCCATCCCGACCAAGCCCGGATCCGCCACGCTGCCGTTCTGGGGCGTGCGCCCCGCGGTGCTTGACCCCCAGACCGGGCGCGAGATCGGCACGACCGAGGCGGTCGGCGTGCTCGCCATCGCCGATAGCTGGCCGGGGCAAATGCGCACCATCTTCGGCGATCATGACCGGTTCGTCGCGACCTACTTCACGGATTATCCGGGCTACTACTTCACCGGCGACGGCTGTCGGCGCGACGCGGACGGGTATTACTGGATCACGGGCCGGGTCGACGACGTCATCAACGTGTCCGGCCACCGCATGGGCACGGCCGAGGTCGAAAGCGCCCTGGTCTCCCACCCGGCCGTGTCCGAGAGCGCGGTCGTCGGCTATCCCCACCCGATCAAGGGCCAGGGCATCTACGCCTATGTGACCCTGATGGCGGGGCAGAGCCCGTCCGAGGACCTGCGAAAGGACCTCGTGGCCTGGGTGCGGCGCGAGATCGGCCCGATTGCCTCGCCCGACGTAATCCAGTGGGCGCCCGGCCTGCCCAAGACCCGCTCGGGCAAGATCATGCGCCGCATCCTGCGCAAGATCGCCGAGAACGAGTTCGGGAGCCTGGGTGACACGTCGACCCTTGCCGACCCGAGCGTGGTCGATGACCTGATCGCGAACCGCGCCAAGGCCTGATATCCACCCGCGGGGCGCCGCCCCCGCGGCTCTACCCTGCCCCGACCGGTCAACGGATGTGACGCGGCCCGGACCAACCGGGCCCGCATCAGCAACAAGGAGGAACACGGATGGCGATGAACACCAGTGCGGCTGTGCCGAGGGAGCGCAACCGGCCGATGACGCGGGAGGAGAGGAAGGTCATTCTCGCCTCGTCCGCCGGCACGATCTTCGAATGGTACGACTTCTATCTCTACGGCTCGCTCGCCGCCATCATCGGGGCGCAGTTCTTTTCGTCCTTCCCCGAGGCCACGCGCAACGTGTTCGCCCTACTCGCCTTCGCAGCCGGGTTCCTCGTGCGCCCGTTCGGCGCGCTGGTGTTCGGGCGGCTCGGCGACCTCGTGGGGCGCAAGTACACGTTCCTGATGACCATCGTCATCATGGGCGCCTCGACCTTCCTCGTCGGCATCCTGCCGAACTACGAGACGATCGGCTGGGCCGCGCCCGTGATCCTGATCGCGCTGCGCATGCTCCAGGGCCTGGCACTTGGCGGCGAATATGGCGGTGCGGTGGTCTACGTGGCCGAACACGCGCCACGCCATCGCCGCGGGTACTACACCAGCTGGATCCAGACCACCGCGACGCTCGGTCTCCTGCTGTCGCTCATGGTCATCCTCGCGATCCGGACCTACATGGGCGAGGAAGCTTTCGCCGCCTGGGGTTGGCGCATACCGTTCATCCTGTCGATCTTCCTCCTGGGCATCTCGCTCTACATCCGCCTGCAGATGGAAGAGTCGCCTGCCTTCAAGAAGATGAAGGAAGAGGGCACCCAGTCCAAGGCCCCGCTCAGCGAAGCCTTCGGACAGTGGAAGAACGCGAAATTTGCCATCATCGCGCTTTTCGGACTCGTTGCCGGTCAGGCGGTCGTCTGGTACTCGGGCCAGTTCTATGCGCTCTTCTTCCTGCAGAGCATTCTTCGGGTCGATCCGTTCACCGCCAACGTGCTCATCGCCTGGTCGCTTATCCTTGGCACCGGCGGGTTTGTGTTCTTCGGCGGGCTTTCGGACCGGATCGGGCGCAAGCCGATCATCCTGGGCGGGTGCCTGATCGCGGCGGTCACCTATTTCTGGATCTTTGACTTCATCACCGCGACGGCAAACCCTGCGCTGCACACCGCGCAGCGGAATGCGGCGGTGACGGTGCAGGTCGACCCCGAGCAGTGTTCGTTCCAGTTCAATCCGACCGGCACGGCCAAGTTCACTTCGTCCTGCGACGTGGCCAAGGCGCAGCTGGCCCGATCCTCGGTCGGCTACACGGTGGTGGACGGGACCCCCGGGGCGGCCGCGGTGATCATGGTCGGATCGACGCCCGTGACCGCCTATGACGCGACCGCTTTCACCGGCGATGCGCTGAAGTCCGAGGCGACCCGCTTTACTACAGAGCTTACGACTGCATTGAAGGCGGTCGGCTACCCCGTCGTGGCAGCAGAGAACACGACGCTGGTCAAGATGTCGGGTTTCTTCGACATCTTCCGGGCCCAGACGTTCCAGCTGGTGCTCGCACTCACCTTCCTTGTCGTGCTCGTGACCATGGTCTACGGGCCGATCGCGGCGGCGCTGGTGGAGCTCTTTCCGACGCGCATCCGCTACACGGGCATGTCGCTGCCCTACCATATCGGCAATGGCTGGTTCGGCGGGCTGCTGCCCGCCATCACCTTCGCGATGATCGCCCAGAGCGGGAACATCTACTACGGGCTCTGGTACCCGATCGTGATTGCGGCGGCGACGGTGGTGATCGGGTTGATCTTCGTGCCCGAGAACAAGGACAAGGACATCTTCACCCAGTGATGCGGTCCTGATGCCGGGTGCGCCCCGCCCTGCCGGGCGCACCCCCCCCCGGTCCTGCGCGACTTCGCTCAGGCGAGGACAGGGGCGCTGCGGTCACGCTCTGCGATGATCTCGTAATCGGCATCCTCGCGCGCCCGGAAGCCCGTCAGGTGCAGCGCGCGCGCCGACCGGGGGTCGAGCGCCGCGATCCCCGTGCGGACCGCCACGGCGACCCGGTCGGCGTCCTGCGCCAGCCCGGTGATCATGGGCAGCCCGGGTGTGGGTGGCGTGCTTGCCAGCACCCTCAACCGGTCCGCTGCCGGGTCGTGGTCCTGGGCGAGGGCCCAGCTGACCGCGTCGATTGCCGCCACGTCCGCCGCCCCCTCCGCCACCGCCCGCAACGATGCCCGGTGGGTGCCGGTTTCGATGACGGATCCGAAAAAGCCCGGGCTGGCCACGGCATGCCGCAGGGCGGCCGCACCCGATTGCGACCCGGCCTCGTTGATCGCGGCCCGACGCCCGCGAAGGTCCGCGAGCAGCGCCGCGGGATCGGCGCGCCGCACCACGATCCGGCTGCAATAGTCGCCCGGCGCCATGTCTGGCAGGGCATAGACCGGCGACCCGACCATCCGCACCCGCCCCCGCAAATGCCGGACATAGGGCAGTCCGCAGGTCTGGCTCAGGATCAGGTCGGGGTGCAGCCACCCGGCCTGCCAATGGGTGGCCCGGTCGAGGATGTCGGGCGCCGCGACCCCTGCCTCGCGAAGCGCGCCCCCGAGTGCCGCCCAGAGCGCATCCGTCGCGCCCCGCACCTCGGGCCAGTCATACATCGGCAGCGCGGCATAGCCCATCGCAGCATCCCTCCCCGCGCGCCGTTCTGCCCGGGCAGGGGCGTGGTGTCGAGGTCAGGCCGCCCCGTCCAGATCGACCCAGAGCGCCTTGGGTCCCCGGAACGCGATGGTGCGGATGTAGTCGAGCGGGCGGTCTGGCACGAGCCGCATCGCGGGCCAGCGCCGGGCGAGCGCGGTCAGGATCAGCCGCAGCTCCATGCGCGCCAGTGGCGCCCCGATGCAGAAATGGATGCCGTTGCCGAAGGCCACGTGGTCCCGCGCCGCTGCGCGCCGGATGTCGAAGCGCGCAGGGTCGCGAAAATGCGCCGGGTCGCGATTGGCCGCGCCCGTGGCCAGCAGGATGTTCGATCCGGCCGGGATCGCGACCCCGCCGATCTCCACATCCACCAGCGCCCGGCGCCGCCAGCAGACGACCGACGCGGCATAGCGCAGGCATTCCTCGACCGCGTTGGGGATGAGGGCGGGGTCGGCGCAGATCGCCTCCCACGCTGGGCGATGGGTCAGCAGGGCATGGAGCGCGTTCGCGGTCATGTTGGTGGTCGTCTCATGCCCCGCAAGAAGAAGGCCGAAGCAGAGCGAGGCGATCTCGACCTCGGTCAGCCGCCCATCGTCGCCGTCACGGATGGCGAGGAGGTGGGAGGCATAATCGTCCCGCGGCTGCCGCTTGCGATCCTCGACCATCGCCTCGCAATAGCGCCAGAACGCCAGCAGGTTTTCGGCCGCGTGCCGCTGGCCCGCCGGATCGAGATCGCCGAAGGTGAGGAGCAGCCGGTCGTCCGACCAGCGCTTGATCAGCGGCGTGTCCGCATCGGGGATCCCGAGGATCAGGAACAGGACCAGCGCAGGCAGGTCATAGGCGAGATCCGCCACCATGTCGACGCAGCCCCGCGCGGGCAGGGCAGCCACGGCCCGCGCGACGAGCGCCTCGATACGGGGTTCGAGCGCATTGAAGCGCTTCTGGCTCAGAAGCTGCGTGACAAGGGCGCGGATGCGGGTGTGGCGCGGGGGATCGCAGCTGACCTGGGTCGCCTCGGCCCGGTAGCCGCCCGCCTGCAGAAAGGCCACGACATGGGGGTCGAGCGCCGTGACGGGGCTAAGCGCGATCGCCGCGGAAAACCGGGCGTGGTCGCGGAAGATGGGCAGGATGTCCGCCCGGCGCGTCACCACCCAGTAATTGATCTCAGGACAATGGAAGACCGGTTCCTCGACCTGCGCCCGGGCAAGGAACGCGTACATGCCCGTATGGTCAAAGGGTCGGTACGCGGGCCCGAGACCCGCATGGGGGCAGCCGGCCGGTGCGTCGAGCGTCGTCGAAAGCTGTGTCACGGCCCACCCCATTTTCGGGAAATGCTGCGGGCCGTGACGGGCGCTGTCAATGCCGGTGCGGGCGAGACCGCCCCGGCAGAGGCGATCAGGCCGCCATGCGACGGCGCCGCGCCCAGCCGAGCGCCGCGAGACCTGTGCCGAGCAGCACGACACTGGCGGGAACCGGCACGGGGGCCACGTCGAAGACCGCAAGGCTGCTCAGCGCACCGAACTCGCCGCCGACATAGCCGAGCAGGTTCGCCTCGACATACCCCATCGCGTTGGCCATCAGGCTGAGGGTGTAGAGCCCGATGCCGTCGGCGGTGGTCAGCAGCGCGAAGGCCTGGTTGTCACCGAGCGTGAGCGACAGGATGTCCATCCCGCCATTGGTGGTGAAGTCGAGCGGCGCCCCGTTCGCCCAGACCGTACCGACCGTGCCGAGCACGCCGGTGTTGTTGGCGAGCGTGGCAAGGCTGTCGTTCTGCGCGTCCAGGACGAACTGCTGGGTTGTCGGCGCCATCGGCACCGCATTGGTATAGGCATTGGCGAAGACAGACGGATCATCACCTTCGTTCACGTCACCCGTGGCATAGAAAAGATCGGTGGCCCGGATGATGTTGGCCGGCACGTTGTTGGGGAAGAACACCAGATTGTCGTCATCGGTCGACACGACCCGCGCCGCGTCGATCACGTTGTTGAAATCGAAGCCGAGATTCTCGACCCCGGTTCCGACCGGCGGGACGGCCGCTGCGACCGTCGTCGCGACGCCGGTCGTGTAGTTCACCAGATAGACCGAATCGTTCGTGTCGCTGTAGCCGTAAAGCTCGCCCGTGTTGGGGCGATAGGTGATGCCGTCCAGCATCACCGCGGCACCCATCCCGTCGGTCAGCGAAATGCCGGTCTTGTCCGACGGATTGGACAGATCGCCCATGCGGACGAGCGTCGTGCCGTTGGTGCCGAGGGTGTAGGCGACGGGAACCGCCAGTGCCGGGGTCAGACCGGCAATGACAATCCCGCCCGCGACAAGCGCGGTCCTGAAATCGAGCGCCATGTGTTGCTCCTGTTGCTGAAACACAAAGGTTCACGCAGCGAGGGGGCGCGCTGCGTCAGGAGGAATTTACGGCTGATTAAGTATGCGTCCAGAAGTTAATTTTTTCTTCTGTCTGCATCCATTTCATGACTTGCGGTGTTGTCACTATGGACAATTGCGCCCTGCTACAGGATGGCACGCAGGTGGCGCAGCGGCCGTCCCTCGATCAGGTTCTGCGCGGCCGACAGGATTGCATCGGCGTTGATCCCGAAATGGCGGTAGAGATCGGCCACCGTTCCCGTCTGCCCGAAATGCTCGACGCCGAGCGGAACCGTCTCGTGCCCCGCCACGGCGCCGAGCCACGCGAGCGTCGCGGGATGGCCGTCGGTCACCGTGATCAGGCGGCATGCCGGGGGCAGGGCGCCGAGCAGGCGTTCCACATGCCCCCGCGCACCCGTCTGCCCGCGGCGGCGGGCCCGCTGCGCTGCGGTCCAGCCGGCGTTCAGCCGGTCGGCAGAGGTCACGGCGAGCACGCCGATGTCGCGCCGGTCCGTGCCGATCCGCCCCGCCGCCTCGATCGCCTCCGGCGCGATGACCCCCTGATAGGCGATCACCAGCTCCGCATTCGGCCCGGGCTCCCGCAGCCAGTAGGCGCCGTCGATCACGCCCTGGGCGAACGCCGCATCCTCGCGCCGCCGCGGCTGCTCCAGCGCGCGGGTCGAAAGCCGCAGGTAGACCGCGCCCCCGGTCTCGTCGCGCAGCCAGGTCCGCTCGTCGGGATCGCCGTCGCCGTCGCGCTGCAGGTAGTCGAACGCCCAGTCCATGATGACGGAAAGCTCGTCGAGATAGGCGGGCTCGAACGCCGCGAGCCCGTCCTGTGCCATCCCGATCAGCGGCGTTCCGATCGACTGGTGTGCGCCCCCCTCAGGCGCCAGGGTCACGCCGGACGGGGTGCCTGCGACCAGGAACCGTGCATCCATGTAGCAGGCATAGTTCAGCGCATCGAGCCCACGCACGACGAAGGGGTCATAGACCGTCCCCACCGGCAACAGCCGCGTGCCGAAGAGGCTGTGCGACAGTCCCGCCGCACCCAGCATCAGGAACAGGTTCATCTCGGCGATGCCGAGCTCCACATGCTGCCCCTCGGGCCCGAACCGCCATTTCTGGGTCGAGGGGATGCGCTCGTCGCGGAACGTGTCATCGCGCACGTCGCGGGCAAAGAGCCCCCGACGGTTCACCCAGGGCCCCAGATTGGTCGAGACCGACACATCGGGCGAGGTGGTGAGGATCCGCTCGGCCAGCGGATGACCCGACTGCGCGAGCCGATCGAGGATCTTGCCGAAACCCGCCTGGGTCGAAAGCTCTGAATCGTCCAGCAGCACCGGTCCGGGCGTGGATACCTTCGCCGCCCGGGTGCGGCGGGGCCCGGCGGCGAAGAACGGCACGGCGTCGAGGAATCCCCTCAGCGCCGTGGGGTCGGCGACGCCCGCCATCGGCTCCCATTCCGCCCCCGCGGGCACGCCCATCCGCGCCTGAAGCTCGGCCATCTGCGCGGGCGTCATCAGCCCGGCATGGTTGTCCTTGTGCCCCGCCAGCGGCGTGCCCCAGCCCTTGATCGTATAGGCCAGAAAGACCGTCGGGCGGTCGTGGTCGATGGCGTCGAAGGCGGCGCAGAGCGTCGTCAGGCAGTGGCCGCCGAGGTTTTCCATCAGCTCGGCAAGCTCGGCATCCGACCGGCGGTCGAGCAGCGCGGTGACCGGACCCTGGTCCCCCAGATCCTCCATCAGCCGCGTGCGCCACGCCGCCCCGCCCTTGAATGTCAGGGCGGCATAGAGCGAGTTGGGGCAGCCGTCGATCCAGCCCTGCAGCGCGTCGCCCCCGGGCTCGGCGAACGCGGCGCGTTGCAGCGCGCCGTGTTTCAGCCGCACGACGGTCCAGTCAAAGGCCGC
>JANNOT010000232.1:0-16795 GCA_031399375.1 Paraoceanicella sp. | reverse complement strand
GGGGGGCACGGCAAGCCCCGCCTGGAGCAAGGCCGAATAGGGGATGCACGCGGCCCGCAAGGGGCGCAGGGGGTCTCCGCCCCGCATTCCGGGTTGGCCGCTTGAGCCGCGGGGGTGACCCCCGGCCCAGAGGAATGATCGCCCAACGACAGAATCCGGCGTATCGGCCATCCGCACACCACGTTCCCGGATAGCAGGGCCACTGGCGGCGATTCGCCGTGGCCCGAGGGCGCTGTCCGGATCGGTCCCACATTTTGTGGTACGTGCAGGTCGCTTCTACTACGATTCATCCGCGATTAACGAAGGTTAGCCAAAACTCATGGTCGACCGCCTGGATTCGGGGCAGTTTGGACCAGTTTTTCCCATGCAGGACCACGTGGCGGCTTGTTTTCCCATGGAGACCGGGCTAGAACGATCGGGCAGGAGAACAACGATAAAAACCCAACGGGTTCCGGGGCATCGGGGCCGGGTTTCATACAGGCAACCAGTTTTCCGGCGCATGCGGCAAGACGGTCGGACCCTGGGGCAGAGGCGGGATAACGAGCAGCGCACGCCCAGGGATACCGAGGGACGGCTGACGGGTCGCGCAGGGCAGTGCGCGGCCCGTTCGCTTTCAGGGGACCGGCGTTGGCCGAGGGCGCGCCGGGCAGAGCGGGGCAGGCGGCGTGGCGCACAGGTTTCGCGGCAATGCGACCCACAAGGTCGACCAGAAGGGACGGGTCTCGATCCCCGCCACCTTCCGCCGCGTCCTAGAACTTGGCGATCCGGACTGGTCCGAGGGACGGCCGCCCACACTGCTAATGGTGGTGGGGATGCGTGACGAACCCATGATCGAGTGCTACACTGTGCAAGCCATGGAAGCGCTCGAGGACCGGATCCTGACGATCGAGGATTACTTCGACAGGGAAACCTTGCTGCGCGACGTCGTGGGCCGCGCCCAGGCGGCCGAGATGGACGAGACCGGGCGCATCGTGCTCGGCCAGCGGATCCGCGACGCTGTCGCGATCACCGATGCGGCCGAGTTCGTCGGCCAGCTCGACAAGTTCCAGATCTGGTCGCCGCCGACCTTCGCCGCCCGCAGCGCCGATGACCGCGCCCGCATTAACGCCCTGCCACGCGACCAGAACCCCTATCGCCACCTCGGACCGTCCGCGCCGCTTCCGCCTGGTCCGGGCAGGGCGCCGGCATGATCGTGACGGATCGTGCCCCCCATATTCCCGTCCTCCTCGCCGCCGTGATCGCCGCCGTGGCCCCGGTGCACGGGGTCTGGGTGGACGGCACGTTCGGCGCGGGGGGCTCTGCGCGGGCGCTTCTGGCCGCGGGGGCGGACCGGGTGATCGGCATCGACCGTGACCCCCGCGCCCATGCGCTCGCCGCACCCTGGATGCCCGATTTCGGCGGCCGGATCACGCTGGTGGAGGGGGAGTTCGGCGGGCTCGACCGCATCGCCGCCGGCGCGGGGGCGGCCGCGGTGGACGGGATCGTGCTCGACATCGGCGTCTCTTCGATGCAGATCGACGATGCGGCGCGGGGGTTCTCGTTCCTGCGCGACGGGCCGCTCGACATGCGCATGGGGCGCGGCGGTCCCTCGGCGGCCGATCTGGTGAACACGCTGCCTGAAGCGGCGCTGGCCGACATCCTCTATCTCTTCGGCGAGGAGCGGGCGGCCCGGCGCATCGCGCGGCGGATCGTGGCCGCGCGGGCCGAGGCGCCGATCGAGACGACCCTCGGGCTCGCCCGCTGCGTCGAGACCTGCCTGCCCCCCGCCCGCCCCGGCCAGCCGCACCCTGCGACCCGCAGCTTTCAGGCGCTGCGCATCGCCGTGAACGACGAGCTGGGCGAGCTGACCCGCGGCCTCGCCGCCGCAGAACGGGCGCTCGCGCCGGGCGGGCTGCTCGCCGTCGTGACGTTCCATTCGCTGGAGGACAGGATCGTCAAGCGATTCATCCAGATCGCCGCGGGCGAAAGCCCGGGCAATTCGCGCCACGCCCCCGAGCGTGCGCCCGAGCCGCCGCGGTTCGAGAAGGTGACGCGCAAGGCCGTGGCGCCCGACGCCGCCGAGGCGGCGGCGAACCCGCGCGCGCGGTCGGCCAAGCTGCGGGTCGCCCGCAGGCTCGACGCCCCTGCGGCGGCCATCGACGCCCGCCTGCTGGGCCTGCCGGAACCGGTTCCGGCGGGACGGGGACAGGGGTGACGGCGATGCGGATCGTGCTCTTTCTTCTTTCCGCCCTCGTGGTCGCAGGCTTCGGCTTCTGGGCGTACCGCGTGAACTACGACACCCAGGCCGCGCTCCGCCGGGTTGCCGCCCTTCAGGACGAGATCGCGGGCGAGCGGGCCGCGATGACGGTCCTGCGCGCCGAATGGGCCTGGCTGAACCGGCCCGAGCGGCTGGCAGACCTGGTGGCCGCCAATGCGTCGGCACTCGGGCTCGGCCCGCTCCAGCCCGATCATTTCGGCGAGCCGAGCATGGTCGTCTTTCCGCAGGTGATCCCGCCCCCGCTGGACGAGGGATGGGACGGCGTCACCCGCGCCGATCTGGCCATTCTCGAGGTCGCGGCGGGCTTTGCCGGACCCCGTCCGCTGCCGCGTCCCCGGCTGCTGTCCCAGATGCCGTCCCCGTCGGTTTCGCCATCGGTTTCGCCGTCGGTTTCCCCATCGGTTTCGCCGTCGCTTTCCCCGCCCGCAGGAGCCTCCGAATGATCCGCAAGCCGCTTCGCCCGCTCGCCGGGGTCCTGCGCGCACGCGCGGCGGGGGGCGACCCGGACGCGCTCGAGGCGCATCGGCGCGCCGAGCGTCAGCAGGCGCTGCGCGCAACCGAGCGGCGGCGAGCCGAGTGGCGGCTGACGCTGCTCGGATTTCTCGTCCTTGCCGGGTTTCTGACCGCCGCCGGGCGGATGGCGGCCGTCGCGACGTCGGACCCCAGCGAGCCGACGGCCGGGGTGTCGGCCGCGCGGATCACGGCCGCACGCGCCGACATCGTGGACCGGGCGGGGCGGGTGCTTGCCACCAACCTGCCGACCCGGGGCCTTTACGTGCAGCCCAGCCTGATGATCGACCCCGCCGCGGCGGCCGAGGGGCTTGCCGCGATCTTTCCCGAGCTGGAGCCCGTGGAGCTCGAGGCGCGGATCCGCCAGGGCCGCTTCTTCTGGGTGCGCCAGTCGATCTCGCCCGAGCAGCGCCAGAGGGTCCACGAGCTGGGCGAGCCCGGGCTGCAGTTCGCCCCGCGCGAAATGCGGCTCTACCCCGCGGGCCGGGCGGTCAGCCATGTCCTGGGGGGGGCCGCGTTCGGCCAGCTCGACGTCTCGGCGGCCGAGCTTCTGGGTACCGCCGGGGTCGAGCACTGGTTTGACGCGCGCCTGCGCGATCCGGCCCAGGCGGGCGTGCCGCTTGCGCTGTCGCTCGACCTGTCCGCCCAGGTGGCGCTGCGCGAGGTGCTGGCGCGCGGGGTGGAGACCTACAAGGCCAAGGGTGCGGCGGGCATCGTGATGAGCGCGCGGACGGGCGAGGTCGTGGCCATCGTCTCGCTGCCCGACTTCGACCCCAATGCGCGGCCGCGCGACGCGAAGGACCCGAGGCTCTTCAATCGTGCGGTCCAGGGGCTCTATGAGCTCGGCTCGACCTTCAAGCTCTTCACTGCAGCACTCGCGATGGACCGGGGCGTGCTCGGCCCCGAAAGCATGGTCAACACCCAGGGCCCGCTGGTCTGGGGGCGCTTCAAGATCCGCGATTTCCACCGCATGCCGGCGCAGATGAGCCTGCGCGACGTGATCGTGGAAAGCTCCAACACCGGCACCGCGCGGGTTGCCATGATGATGGGGGTGACCGCCCAGCAGGATTTCCTGCGCGGATTGGGGTTTCTGGAGCCGACGTCGCTCCAGCTCAGCGAGGCGAGCCAGGCCAAGCCCATGGCGCCCCCGCGCTGGTCGGAGCTCTCGATGATGACGATCTCGTTCGGCCACGGGCTTGCCGCGACGCCGCTCCACCTCGCGGCGGGCTATGCGAGCCTCGCGAACGGTGGTCTGCGGGTACGCCCCACGCTGGTCAAGGGCGGGTCGGCCCCCACCGAGGCCGACCGCGTGGTCGGCCCCGAGACGTCGCGCCACATCCGCGAGATGCTGCGGGCGGTGGTGACCGACGGGACCGGACGCAATGCCGACGTGCCGGGATACCTCGTCGGTGGCAAGACCGGGACGGCCGACAAGCCCCAGCCCGGGGGCGGCTATGCGCGCGACAAGGTCATCCAGACCTTTGCCGCCGTCTTTCCCATGAACGATCCGGAATATGTCGTGGTGATCAGCATCGACGAAGGCTCGATCTTCGCCGCGGGCGAGACGCGGCGCACGGCGGGCTGGATCGCGGCGCCCCTGGCGGGCGAGACGATCCGGCGCATCGCCCCGATCCTCGGCATGCGCCCGCTGCCGCCCACGGCGCCGGAGCCCGACGCGGGGGCGACGCTCGTCTCGAACTGACCGGCGGCGTGAGGACGGGGGAGTGTAACGCGGCGTGTCGAGTGGGGGAGAGAAGCGGATGGGACTGGCCGATCTCGGCCTGCTCGAGGGCGCCCGGGTCAGCGGGGATCCGGGCATCTCGGTCACCGGGATCGGCGTGGACAGCCGCGCGCTACGCCGCGGGCATCTTTTCGCCGCCCTGCCCGGGATGCGGGTCCATGGCGCAACCTATGTTCCCGTGGCGCTCCAGCAGGGGGCGGCGGCGATCCTGACCGACGGGGCGGGGGCTGCGATCGCGGGCACGCTGCCCGTACCGCTGATCGTGCATCCCGACCCGCGGCTCGCGCTTGCCCGCGCGGCAGCGCGCTGGTTCGGGGCGCAGCCCGCGGTGATGGCCGCCGTGACGGGGACGAACGGCAAGACCTCGGTCGCGAGCTTCACCCGACAGATATGGACGGCCCTCGGGGCACGGGCGGTCAATTTCGGCACAGCGGGGGTCGAGGGGGCGGTCGATGCGGGGCTTGTCCATACGACGCCGGAGCCCATCGCGCTGCATGGGCTGCTCGCGGACCTCGCCGCCCGCGGGGTGACCCATGGGGCGATGGAGGCGTCGTCCCACGGGCTCGACCAGCGCCGGCTAGACGGGGTCGTGCTGAGGGCGGCGGGGTTCACCAACCTGACCCGCGACCATCTCGACTATCACGGGACCGAGGATGACTATGCCGCAGCAAAGCTCGGCCTTTTCGACCGGGTGCTGCCACGCGGTGCGGTGGCGGTGGTGAACTATGACGACCCGCTCGCCCCGGTCGTCCGCCATGTCGCCATCGGGCGCGGGCAGCGGCTGATCGGCATCGGGCGTGCCCGGGGCGCGGATCTACGGCTGGTGGAGCGCGAGGTGACGCCGGGGGGCCAGGTCCTGCATCTGGTGTGGGACGGGGGGCGCCACATCGTGGACCTGCCGCTCGTCGGCGCGTTCCAGGCCCAGAATGCGCTGGTGGCCGCGGGGCTTGCCATCGGCTGCGGCGGTGCGGCGGATGCCGTGATCGACGCGCTGGGCGGTCTGGTCGGCGTGCGGGGGCGAATGCAGCTCGCCGGGCGGCGGCGGAACGGGGCGGCGGTCTACGTGGACTACGCCCATACCCCCGACGCGCTTGCGACCACGCTCGCCGCCCTGCGGCCTCACACCCCCGGTCGGATCGTCTGCGTCTTCGGCGCGGGCGGGGACCGCGATCCGGGCAAGCGGCCGCTGATGGGGGCGGCGGTGGCGGCCCATGCCGACATCGCCATCGTGACCGACGACAACCCGCGGTCCGAGGATCCGGGCACGATCCGTGCCGCGGTCCGCGCCGGCTGCCCCGAGGCGAGCGAGATCGGCGACCGTGCCGAGGCGATCCTGTCCGGCGTGGATGCGCTGGGGCCGGGCGACACGCTGCTGATCGCAGGCAAGGGGCATGAGACGGGACAGGTCGTGGCGGGCGAGATCCTGCCCTTCGACGACCTCGCCCAGGCGCGCGCCGCACTGGGCGTGCTCGATGGGGGCGACGGATGAGCGGGTCGCGGGACGCCGGTGCGCTCTGGTCGGGGCAGGAGGTGATCGCGGCCACCGGGGGCACGGGTCCCGCGGCCTGGACGGCGATGGGCGTATCGACCGACACCCGGACCCTTGTGCCCGGCGATCTCTTCGTCGCGCTGACCGACCAGCGTGACGGGCATGACTTCGTCGGGCAGGCGCTCGCCAAGGGGGCGGCGGCGGCGCTCGTCGCCCTGCGCCCCGACGGCATCCCGCCGGGGGCGCCGCTGATCGTCGTGCCGGACGTGCTCGCGGGGCTCGGTGCGCTCGCCAGGGCCGCGCGGGCGCGCGGACGCGCACGGGTGATCGGGGTGACGGGCTCGGTCGGCAAGACGGGGACCAAGGAGATGCTGCGCGCTGCCCTGACCGGCCAGGGCCGGGTCCACGCGGCGGAGAAGAGCTTCAACAACCACTGGGGCGTGCCCCTGACGCTGGCCCGCCTGCCGCGCGACGCCGATTTCGCGGTGATCGAGATGGGGATGAACCATCCCGGCGAGATCGGCCCGCTGTCGCGCCTCGCCCGCCCCCACGCCGCCATCGTGACGACCGTCGCGGCCGTGCACCTCGCCGCGTTTTCCGGGATCTCGGACATCGCGCGGGCCAAGGCAGAGATCTTCGAGGGGCTGGAGCCCGGGGGGATCGCGATCCTGAACCGCGACATCGCGACCCTGCCGATCCTGGTCCGCGCGGCACGTCGGGCGGGGGCGCGGCTGCTTCGCTTCGGCGCGGGGGGGCGGCCCGAATTCCTCCTGCGCGCGGCGCAGGTCTGCGACCGCTCCACCCTCATCTCCGCACGGGTCCTGGGGCAGGAGGTGCTCTTCAAGCTCGGTGCCCCG
Organism: Paraoceanicella sp.; assembly: GCA_031399375.1. Taxonomy (GTDB): domain Bacteria; phylum Pseudomonadota; class Alphaproteobacteria; order Rhodobacterales; family Rhodobacteraceae; genus Paroceanicella. The sequence goes on along the minus strand of JANNOT010000232.1, from coordinate 9,941 downwards.
GGGCGGCATCTCGCGCTCAACGCGCTCGCGACCCTGGCGGGGGTGGCGGCGGTGGGCGCCGACGTGACGCGGGGCGCGCTCGCCCTTGGCCGGTGGAGCCCGCCCGCGGGGCGCGGCACGCGCTGGACGGTCGAGATGGGCGAGCCCGGGCTCGACGGCAGTTTCCTCTTGATCGACGACAGCTACAACGCCAACCCCACATCGATGGAGGCCGCGCTGGACCTTCTGGCCGCGACCCACCCCCTCGACGGACCCGGACGGGTGGCCCGCGGGCGCCGGATCGCGGTGCTGGGCGACATGCTCGAACTGGGCGCGGACGAGGCGGTGCTGCACCGCGATCTCGCGGCGCTGCCCGCGATGCGCCAGATCACCCGGGTCCATGCCGTGGGGCCGCTGATGCGCACGCTCTACGACGCGCTGCCCGCCGAAAAGCGGGGCGAGTGGCATCCGACCGCAGGCGCCCTTGCGGCCCGCGTCCGCCGCCTGATAGACGCGGGCGACGTGGTGATGGTCAAGGGATCGCTCGGCGCGCGCATGGGCCGGGTGGTCGAAGCGATGCGCGGGCTCGGCCCCGCCCGCGACGATGCGGCCCCCGAAGAGGTCTGAGGACCAACCGACATGGTGCGGAGACACGCCCGATGCTGCATTACCTGCTGACGCCGCTGTCCGAGGGGGGCGGGGTCTTCAACCTCTTCAACTACATCACCTTCCGCGCCGGGGGGGCGTTCTTCACCGCGCTCGTGTTCGGATTTCTGTTCGGGCGGCCGATCATCGAGATGCTGCGCCGGATGCAGAAGAAGGGCCAGCCCATCCGTAGCGACGGTCCGGCGAGCCATCTGGTGACCAAGGCCGGGACGCCGACGATGGGCGGGGTGCTGATCCTGGGGGCACTGATGTCCGCCACCTTTCTCTGGGGGCGGTGGGACAACGGCTATGTCTGGCTGGTGCTCTTTGTCACGTTCTGCTTCGGGGCGATCGGATTTGCCGACGACTTTCTCAAGGTGTCGAAGTTCAACACCAAGGGCGTCTCGGGGCGCATCCGGCTCGGCATCGGCTGCGTCGTGGCGCTGGTCGCGGGGATCTGGGCGATGTGGCTCCAGCCCCAGGGGCTGTCGGGGCAGCTTGCCTTTCCGTTTCTCAAGGACCTGCTGCTCAACCTGTCCTGGGCGTTCGTGCCCTTTGCCATGCTCGTGATCGTGGGCTCGGCGAATGCGGTCAACCTGACCGACGGGCTCGACGGCCTCGCCATCATGCCGGTGATGATCGCGGCGGCCACCCTGGGCGTGATCGCCTATGCCGTGGGGCGGGCCGATTTCACCACCTATCTCGACGTGCATTACGTGCCGGGAACCGGCGAGATCACGATCTTCGCCGCGGCGCTGATCGGGGCGGGGCTCGGGTTTCTCTGGTACAAGGCCCCGCCCGCGGCGGTCTTCATGGGGGACACGGGCAGCCTTGCGCTCGGCGGCGGGCTCGGGGCCATCGCGGTCGCGACCAAGCACGAGATCGTGCTGGCGATCGTCGGCGGGCTTTTCGTGGTCGAGGCGCTGTCGGTGATCATCCAGGTGGTCTGGTTCAAGCGCACGGGCCGCCGGGTGTTCCTGATGGCGCCGATCCACCATCATTTCGAGAAGAAGGGCTGGGCCGAGCCCACCATCGTGATCCGGTTCTGGATCGTGTCGCTGATCCTCGCCCTGATCGGGCTTGCCACGCTGAAGCTCCGATGATCCCGGTCCGCGGCTATGCGGGCGCCCGGGTGGGGGTGCTCGGGCTCGGGCGCTCGGGCCTTGCCACCGCCCGGGCGCTGGAGGCGGGGGGCGCCATCCCGGTCTGTTGGGACGACGCTGCGGTAGCGCGCGAGGGCGTGCCCCACGAGGTCGCGGACCTGACCCGGGCGCGGGCGTGGGACAGTGTCGTGGCGCTGATCGTGTCGCCCGGGATCCCTCACCTCTACCCCGCGCCCCACCCCGCCGTCGCCATGGCCCAGGCCCAGGGGGCGGTGATCGACAACGACGTGGGCCTGTTCTTCCGGTCCTTTGCCACCGAGGCGTGGGAGGGGTTCGACCAGCCGCCCCGCGTCGTCTGCATCACCGGATCGAACGGGAAATCCACCACGACTGCGCTGCTCCACCACATCCTTGAGCGCGCGGACGTGGAGACGCAGATGGGCGGCAATATCGGGCGGGGGGTGCTCGACCTGGAACCGGCCGTGTCGGGGATGGTCACGGTCCTGGAGCTTTCCTCCTACCAGATCGAGCTTGCCCGCGCGCTCCAGCCCGACATCGCGGTGTTCCTGAACCTCTCCCCTGACCATCTCGACCGCCACGGCGGGATGGGGGGCTATTTCGCCGCCAAGCGAAGGCTCTTTGCCGAGGGCGGGCCGGAGCGGTCGGTGATCGGCGTGGACGAACCCGAGGGGCGGTTCCTCGCCGCGCAGCTGCGCGACGAGGCGGGGACGGGCGAGCCGGTCATCCGCATCTCGGTGCGCGAGAAGCTCGAGGGATCGGGGTGGACGGTCGTGGCGCGCAAGGGGTTCCTGGCCGAATGGCGCAAGGGGCGGCAGGTCGCCTCGGTCGATCTGCGCGACATCGCGGGCCTGCCCGGTGCGCATAACCACCAGAACGCCTGCGCGGCGTTCGCCGCCGCCCGCGCACTCGCCCTCGGGCCCAGGGCCATCGAGGCGGGGTTGCGCAGCTACCCCGGCCTGCCGCATCGCTGCCAGACGGTGCGCGATATCGCGGGCGTGCGCTTCGTGAACGACAGCAAGGCGACCAATGCCGATGCCGCGGAAAAGGCGCTGCTGGCGTTCCCGCGGGTGCGGTGGATCGCGGGCGGCAGGCCAAAGGCGGGGGGGATTGCCCCGCTGGCGCCGCTCTTTGACCGGATCGCCAAGGCCTACCTGATCGGCGAGGCGGCCGAGGCGTTCGCCGCGACCCTGGGCGCCACGCCCCACGAGGTGACGGGGACGCTCGAGGCCGCGGTCGCGCGCGCCGCGGCCGACGCCGTGGCGGGCGAGGTGGTCCTTCTCTCCCCCGCCTGCGCGAGCTTCGACCAGTTCCGCAGCTTCGAGCATCGCGGCGAGGTGTTCGAGGACCTCGTCCGTGCCCTGTGACGGCATCGGGTGATGGGCACGGGGTGGGGGCGGATGGCGCTGATCTACGGCCTCGCGGCGCTGGCCGAGATCGGGGGCTGCTATGCGGTCTACGCCGTCCTGCGCCTGGGGCGCCCGGCGCTGTGGCTCGTCCCCGGGATCGTCCTGCTTGCGCTGTTCGCCTGGCTGCTCACGCTGGTCGAGACGGGGGCGGCGGGGCGGACCTACGCGATCTACGGGGCCGTCTACATCCTTGCCGCACTTGGCTGGATGGTGCTGGTCGAACGCGTGCGGCCCGATGCCTGGGACATCGCGGGGGTCTTGCTTTGCCTTATTGGTGCGGCGATCATCGCAGGGGTGTTTCGCTGACGCACACCCTGCCGCAGGGGCGCGATGCCGCATCGGCGCAGGCCCTACGCCTCCCTATGTCGCACTGCAACAGATACGATACAGGAGACGGTCATGGACGCGCTGATGCTGGCGAGGCTTCAATTCGCGGCAAACATCTCGTTCCACATTCTCTTCCCCACGATCACCATCGCCCTGGGCTGGGTCCTGCTTTATTTCCGGCTGCGCGCGACGCGGTCGGGCGATCCGGCCTGGATGGAGGCGTACCGCTTCTGGGCGAAGATCTTCGCGCTGTCCTTCGGTCTCGGCGTCGTCTCGGGCATCACCATGAGCTTTCAGTTCGGCACGAACTGGCCCGGGTTCATGGAGCGGGTGGGCAACATCGCGGGGCCGCTCCTGGCCTATGAGGTGCTGACGGCCTTCTTCCTCGAGGCGGGCTTCCTGGGGATCATGCTCTTCGGCGCGGGGCGCGTCAGCACACGCATCCACACGGCGGCGACCGTCCTCGTCGCGTTCGGAACCACGCTCTCGGCGTTCTGGATCATCGTGCTGAATTCCTGGATGCACACGCCCGCGGGGTTCGAGATCGTAGACGGCGTCGCATTCCCCACCGACTGGGCGGCGATCGTGTTCAACCCGTCCATGCCCTACCGGTTGACCCACATGCTCCTTGCCTCCGGCCTGACGGTCGCGTTCCTCGTCGCGGGTGTCAGCGCGCTGCGGTGGCTCTGGGGCGATCGCAGCGGCGGAATGTGGGCCGGGATGCGCACGGGCGTGTTCCTCGGCGCAGGCCTGATCCCGCTCCAGATCATCGCGGGCGATGCGCATGGGCTCAACACGCTTGAACACCAGCCCGCGAAGGTCGCGGCGATGGAGGGGAACTGGGAGACCCGGGGGAACGTGCCCCTGGTGCTTTTCGCCATCCCCGACCAGGCGGCGCGCGAGAACCGCTTCGAGATCGGCGTGCCGTCGGGCGCGAGCCTGATCCTGCGCCACGACCCCGCGGGCGTGGTCCCCGGCCTGAACGACTTCGTGGCCGAGGACGGGCGCATCCTGCACCCGCCGGTCCTGCCGCTCTTCATCGGGTTCCGGGTGATGGTCGGCATCGGTATGGCGATGCTCGCGGTCAGCTGGCTGATGACCTGGCGGCTCTGGAAACGGGGCGAGCCGGGCGTCTGGGGCGCGCGCGTGCTTGCCGCCATGACGCTGTCGGGCTGGGTTGCGACGCTGTCGGGGTGGTACGTGACCGAGATCGGGCGCCAGCCCTGGCTGGTCACGGGGGTGCTCGACACCGCCTCGGCCGTGGCGGCACATCCCGTGCCGATCCTGGGACTGTCGCTGGGGCTTTATCTTCTGCTCTATGCGGCCTTGCTCGCCGCTTATCTGGGGGCCATCTGGCACATGGCGCGCAAGGCGGCGGGGATCCGGGGCGAGCCGGGGCAGCCCGTGCTCGTGGCCGCGGAATGAGCCCGTACCCGCTCCATGACTGGCTCCCCCTCGCCTTCGCGGGGCTGATGGGGCTGTCGATCCTGATCTATGTCGTGCTCGACGGGTTCGACCTTGGCGTGGGCCTGCTCTCCATCGGCGCGCCGGAGGCGGAGCGCGACGTGATGGTGGCCTCGATCGGTCCGTTCTGGGACGCGAACGAGACCTGGCTGGTGCTGGCGGTGGGGCTGCTGCTTGTGGCCTTTCCCATCGCCCACGGCGTGATCCTGACCGCGCTCTATGTTCCCGCGACCCTGATGCTGATCGGGCTCGTGCTGCGCGGGGTCGCGTTCGAGTTCCGGGCCAAGGCGCCGCTGCGCGACAAGGCGCTCTGGGATCTCGCGTTCTTCGCGGGTTCGCTGATCGCGGCGCTGACCCAGGGGTACATGCTGGGGGTCTATATCCTGGGGCTGGACCAGAGCCCGGCGGGGATCCTCTTCGGCCTTCTGACCGGCATCTGCCTTGCGGCGGCCTATGCCTTCATCGGGGCGACCTGGCTGATTGCGAAGGCCGAAGGGACGCTGCATCTGCGCGCGCGGGCCTGGGCGCGCAAGCTGGTCTGGGCCGCGGCGCTGGGGATGATCGCGGTCTCGGCCGCGTCGCCGCTGGCGAGCGCCCGGATCTTCGAAAAATGGTTCGCCCTGCCCCAGGTGCTGATCCTTGCCCCGGTGCCGCTGGTCACCGCAGTGCTCTTCGTGCAGCTCCTGCGCCAGCTCTCCGCGCCCGACTGGACCCGGCCGGAGCATGACTGGGGTCCGTTCCAGATCGCGGCCTCGGTCTTCGTGCTGGGGGCCGCGGGCATGGGCTACAGCTTTTTCCCGTACGTCGTGCCCGACCGCCTCACCGTGTGGGATGCGGCGTCGGCCCGCGGGTCGCTGGCCATCATCCTGGTCGGCGCACTGGTCACCCTGCCGATGATCATCGGTTATTCGATCTTTGCCTACCGAGTGTTCCGGGGCAAGGCGACGGGGCTGACCTACGACTGACCCCTCTGGCGCGGCGGTCCGGGCTGCGCTAGGCTCTGTCCCATAAAAAGACGACGATGGCAGAGCACAGGCACATAACCCACAAGGGCTGACCCATGACCGACATGGTGTTTGGCAGCACGGCCGCCCGCCCCGGCGAGCCGGTACTGTCGCGTTGGTGGCGCACGGTCGACCGCTGGTCGCTGGCCGCGATCATGGGGCTGTTGCTGATCGGCTTCATGCTGGCGCTCGCGGCATCGGTCCCTCTGGCGGAAAAGAACAACCTGCCGCAGTTCTACTACGTGATCCGGCAGGTGGCGTTCGGCTTCATGGCGGTGATCGGCATGCTCTGGCTGTCGATGCAGGGGCCCGTGACCATCCGCAGGCTTGGCGTGCTGGGGTTCGGCGTCGCGCTGGTGGCCATATGCCTCCTGCCGGTTCTCGGCACCGATTACGGCAAGGGGGCGATCCGCTGGTATTCGCTCGGCGTGATCTCGCTGCAACCGGCGGAGTTCCTGAAGCCTGTGTTCGTGATCTTCACCGCCTGGCTGATGGCGGCGAGCTTTGCCATCGGCGGGCCGCCGGGCAAGTCGCTCAGCTTTCTCGTCGCGGTACTGCTGGCGGCACTGCTCGCGATCCAGCCCGATTTCGGGCAGGCGGCGCTGGTGCTCGCGACCTGGGGGGCGATGTATTTCGTCGCCGGGGCCTCGATGCGGCTTCTGGTCGGGATCGCGGGTGCGGTGATGGGGGTGGGCGTGTTTGCCTACCAGGAATCCGAGCACGTGGCGCGCCGGATCGACGGGTTCCTTGCCGCGGATGTGGACCCCACGACCCAGCTTGGCTTTGCCACCAACGCGATCCGCGAGGGCGGGCTCTTCGGGGTCGGACTTGGCGAGGGATCCGTGAAATGGCGCCTCCCCGATGCCCATACCGATTTCATCATCGCGGTGGCGGTCGAGGAATACGGGATCCTGCTCTGCTTTCTCATCATCGCGCTTTACCTCGTGATCGTGCTGCGCGCGCTTGCGCGGCTGGTGCGCGAGCGTGATCCCTTTGCCCGGCTTGCGGGATCGGGGCTCGCGATCGTCTTCGGCCTGCAGGCCTTCATCAATATCGGCGTCGCGATCCGGCTGCTGCCGGCCAAGGGGATGACGCTGCCGCTGGTCAGCTACGGCGGATCGTCCCTCTTGGCGGCGGGGATGACGCTGGGGTTTCTGCTTGCGCTGACCCGCCGCCGTCCGCAGGACGACCTGACCGATGCCCTGGTCGTGGGCCGCGCGGCGTGAGCGCACCGCTCGTCGTGCTCGCGGCCGGGGGGACCGGGGGGCACATGTTCCCCGCCCAGGCCCTCGCCGAGGAGATGCTGGCCCGCGGCTGGCGCGTGACCCTGTCCACCGATGACAGGGGCGCGCGGTATGCGGGCGGGTTCCCCGCGTCCGTCGCCCGGAGCGTGGTCCCGTCGGCCACGCCCGCGCGGGGGGGGGCGTTCGCACGGCTCGCCGTTCCGCTGCGCATCGCCCGCGGCATCCTCGCCGCCCGGGCCGCGTTCCGGGCCGACCGGCCGTCCTGCGTGGTGGGGTTCGGGGGCTATCCTGCGATCCCCGCGATGGCCGCCGCGATCACGATGGGCCTGCCCCGGCTGATCCATGAGGCCAACGGGGTCCCCGGCCGGGTCAACCGGCGCTTTGCCACCCGCGCCTCGGCCGTCGCCTGCGGGGTCTGGCCCACCGTGCTGCCGCGCGGGGCGCGCGGGGTGCATACGGGGAACCCGGTGCGTGCGGCGGTCCGCGGGCTGGCGGGCGCCCCCTATCCGCCGGGGGGCGAGACGCTGTCGCTTCTCGTCATCGGCGGGTCGCAGGGGGCCCGGCTCTTTTCGCGGGCGGTGCCCCAGGCCATCGCCCAGCTCGACCCCGCGCTGCGCGCGCGCCTCGCCATCGCCCAGCAGGTCCGGGCCGACGATGTGGCGAGCGTCATGGCCGTCTACGGCACCATGGGGGTCGTGGCGACGCTTGCGCCGTTCTTCGAGGATGTGGCCGGTCGGCTCGCCGGTGCGGATCTCGTGATCTCGCGCGCCGGGGCCTCGTCCGTCGCGGAGCTCGCGGTGACCGGTCGCCCGTCGATCCTGATCCCCTTCGCCGCGGCGGCCGACGATCACCAGACTGCCAATGCCCGCGCGCTGGGGATGGGTGCGGTGGTGATCGGCGAAGACGAGTTGACGGCGCCTGGGCTGGCGGCGCATATCGCCGCCATTCTCGGTGACCCCGCCCGGGCGGGACGCATGTCGGCGGCCGCGCGCGCCCATGCCCGCCCGGATGCCGCCGCCCGCCTGGCCGACCTGGTCGAGACGACCGCCGCCCACCCCATCGCCGCGACCGCCCCACCCCCGGTCGGATCGACCGCCACCTGAGGAGCCTGCCCATGAGAACCTGTCCATGAGCCCCGCCACCCGCCTGCCGCAGGACATCGGGATCCTTCATTTCGTCGGGATCGGCGGGATCGGGATGTCGGGCATCGCCGAGGTCCTGCTGACGCTCGGTTACCGCGTGCAGGGCTCGGACCTCAAAGCCTCGAAGATCACCGACCGGCTGGCGGCACTGGGGGCCGCGATCTTCATCGGGCAGAGCGCCGAGAATCTCGGCGCGGCGGAGGTGGTCGTGATCTCCTCGGCCATCCAGCGGGGCAACCCCGAGCTTGACGCCGCGCGCGCCCAGGGCCTGCCGGTGGTGCGCCGGGCAGAGATGCTGGCGGAGCTGATGCGGCTGAAGTCCAACATCGCCATCGCGGGCACCCATGGCAAGACGACGACGACCTCGATGGTTGCGGCCCTGCTGGACGCGGGCGGCGAGGATCCGACCGTGATCAATGGCGGGATCATCCATGCCTACGGATCGAACGCCCGGCCCGGCGCGGGCGAATGGATGGTGGTGGAGGCGGACGAGAGCGACGGGACCTTCGTCAAGCTGCCCGCGACGATCGCCATCATCACCAATATCGACCCCGAGCACCTGGACCATTACGGCACCTTCGACGGGGTGCGCGCGGCCTTCGACCAGTTCGTGTCGAACCTGCCGTTCTACGGCGCCGCGATCTGCTGCATCGACCACCCCGAGGTGCAGGCGCTGGTGGGCCGCGTCGACGGGCGGCGGGTCGTGACCTACGGCTTTGCCCGCCAGGCCGACGTGCGGGCCGAGAACCTGGTGTTCGACCGCGGCGTGGCGCGGTTCGACCTCGTCCTCGCGTCCGAAGGGATGCGGATCGAGGGGATGAGCCTGCCGATGCCGGGCGAGCACAACGTGCTGAACGCGCTGGCCGCCATCGCCGCCGCGCGCAGGCTCAAGATCGACATCCAGGACATCCGCCGCGGCCTCGCGGGGTTCCGCGGGGTGAACCGGCGCTTCACCAGGGTGGGCGAGGTTGGGGGCGTGACCATCATCGACGATTACGGCCACCACCCGGTGGAGATCGCCGCCGTGCTGCGCGCGGCGCGCCAGTCGACCCGGGGCCGGGTGATCGCGGTCCACCAGCCCCACCGCTACACCCGGGTGCGCGATCTCTTCGAGGAGTTCTGCGCCTGCTTCAACGATGCCGATGTGGTGGCGATCAGCGACATCTATGCGGCGGGCGAGCCGCCGATCGCGGGGATCACCGGCGAGGCGGTGGTCGAGGGGTTGCGCGCCCATGGCCACCGGCAAGCGCTGCACCTGGGCGGCGAGGCGGCGCTGCCCGCGTTTGTGCGTGCGGAATGCCGCCCGGGCGACATGCTCGTCTGCCTAGGCGCGGGGACCATCACGGCCTGGGCCCACGGTCTGCCCGCGGCGCTGGAGCTGCGGCAGGCGGGTTAGGTGCGGTCCGGGGCAAGGGGGCTCGGGCTCACCAAAGACCAGGGGCCCCACCGGGGGCCTGGTCTTCGGCGCCGCCCTCGCCTTTCGCCCCCGTAGTCCCGCCCTCGCCCGCCCGGCAAGGGGTGGGTCCTCGCCATGCTCGGCGGCAGGCCGCCTGCGCGTGGCTCCGGTCCCGCGTGCTGCTGCCGACCGGTCAGCCGCTGCACGGGG
>JANNOT010000186.1:0-5350 GCA_031399375.1 Paraoceanicella sp. | reverse complement strand
GGGGGGCGCCGATCTCTTCCTCGGCCTGTCGGGGCCGAACGTGCTCACGCCCCAGATGGTTGCCGCCATGGCGCCGCGCCCGATCATCTTCGCGCTCGCCAACCCCGCGCCCGAGATCATGCCCGAGGCCGTGCGCACCGTTGCCCCCGACGCGCTGATCGCGACGGGACGGTCGGATTATCCCAACCAGGTCAACAACGTCCTCTGCTTTCCCTTCATCTTCCGCGGCGCGCTCGACGTGGGGGCCACCGAGATCAACGAGGCGATGAAGCTCGCCTGCGTCCATGCCATCGCGCGGCTCGCCCGCGCGACATCCTCGGCCGAGACGGCGGCGGTCTATGCTGGCGAGCGGATGGTGTTCGGTCCCGACTACCTGATCCCCAAGCCCTTCGACCGCCGCCTTTTGTCGGTGGTGGCCTGCGCGGTGGCGGAGGCCGCAATGGAGAGCGGCGTCGCGACCCGCCCGCTGGACCTGCCCGCCTACCGCGAGCGGCTCGATGCCTCGGTGTACCGCTCGACCCTCGTGATGCGCCAGGTGTTCGAGGCAGCGCGGGCGGCCGACCGGCGGGTGATCTTTGCCGAGGGGGAGGACGAGCGCGTCCTGCGCACCGCCCTTGCCATGATCGAGGAGAAGACCGACGAGCCGGTCCTGATCGGGAGACCGGAGGTGGTCGAGGCGCGCTGCGAGCGCTTCGGCCTGCCGATCCGGCCGGGGCGGGATTTCGAGCTAATCAACCCCGAGAACGATCCGCGGTTCCGCGACTACTGGGAGACGTACCATGCCCTGATGGCGCGCAACGGCGTGACCCCCGCGCTCGCCCAGGCAATCCTGCGCACGAACACGACCGCCATCGCGGCCGTGGCCGTGCACCGGGGCGATGCGGACAGCATGATCTGCGGGACATTCGGCCAGTACCTGTGGCATCTGCGCTACGTGGACTCCGTGCTCGGCCGCGACGGGCTGCACCCGGTCGGCGCGCTCAGCCTCGTCCTGATGGAATCTGGGCCGCTCTTCATCGCCGACACCCACGTGAACCCCGAGCCGACGGCGGCCCAGATCGCCGAGACGGTGATCGCGGCCGAGCGCCATGTGCGGCGGTTCGGCATCACGCCCAAGATCGCGCTCTGCTCGCATTCCCAGTTCGGCAACCTCGACACCGGGACCGGCCCGGTGATGCGCGCGGCCATGGCGATCCTGGACCGCGAGCCGCGCGCCTTCATGTACGAGGGCGAGATGAACTCCGACACAGCCCTCGACCCCGAGATCCGGGCGCGGGTCTTTCCCGGCTCGCGGCTCGAGGGGGCGGCGAACACGCTGATCTTCGGCAACATCGACGCAGCCTCGGCATCGCGCAACGTGCTCAAGATGCTCGGCGGTGGGCTGGAGGTGGGGCCGATCCTGATGGGGATGGGCAACCGGGTGCACATCGTCACGCCCTCGATCACCGCCCGCGGGCTGCTGAACATCGCGGCGCTCGCGGGGACGCCGGTGCAGAACTACGGGTGAGGATGCGATGGGATACGCCGAGGAATACGCCCGCTGGCAGGCGGACCCCGAGGGGTTCTGGCTGGGCGAGGCCGCGCGCATCGACTGGGACCGGGCCCCCACCCGCGCCCTCGATGCGACACGCGCGCCGTTCTACCGCTGGTATCCCGACGCCGTGGGCAACACCTGCTGGAACGCGCTCGACCGGCACGTGGCGGCCGGGCATGGCGACAGGATCGCGATCATCCATGACAGCCCCGTCACGGGGACCGTTGCCCGGCTGAGCTACCGCGACCTGCGCGACCGCACGGCGCGGGTCGCGGGGGCGCTCGCCGCGCGCGGGATCGGCCGGGGCGACCGGGTCCTGATCTACATGCCCATGGTGCCCGAGGCCGCGATTGCCATGCTCGCCTGCGCGCGGATCGGCGCGGTGCACACGGTCGTCTTCGGTGGCTTTGCGGCGCATGAGCTTGCCGTGCGGATCGACGATTGTGCGCCGAGGGCGATCCTTGGCGCATCCTGCGGGATCGAGCCGGGGCGGGTGGTGCCCTACATGCCGATGATCGAGGGGGCGCTGGCGCAGGCGGCGCACCGGCCGGAGTTCTGCGTGATCCTCCAGCGCCCGCAGCACCGGGCAGTGCTGACGCCCGACCGCGATCTCGACTGGGCAGACTTCGAGGCCGGGGGGACGCCGCATCCCTGCGTGCCCGTGGCCGCGACCGACCCGATCTATATCCTCTACACCTCGGGGACCACGGGCCAGCCGAAGGGGGTCGTGCGCCCCTCGGGCGGTCACATGGTGGCGCTGCACTGGTCGATGCACGCGGTCTATGGCATCGGGCCGGGCGACGTGTTCTGGGCCGCCTCGGACGTGGGCTGGGTCGTGGGCCACAGCTACATCGTCTATGGCCCGCTCCTGATCGGCTGCACCAGCGTGCTGTTCGAGGGCAAGCCCGTCGGCACACCCGATGCGGGCACCTACTGGCGGGTGATCCGGGACCACGGGGTGTGCGCGCTCTTCACCGCCCCCACGGCGTTCCGCGCCATCAAGCGCGAGGACCCCGGGGGGCGGCTGGTCGGGAATTACGATCTTTCCACCCTGCGCACCCTGTTCCTTGCGGGCGAGCGGGCCGATCCCGATACGGTCATCTGGGCGCAGGACAAGCTCGGCGTCCCCGTGATCGACCACTGGTGGCAGACCGAGACCGGCTGGGCCATCGCGGCCAATCCCGTGGGCCTCGGTGCGCTGCCGGTCAAGGTGGGCTCGCCCACCGTGGCCATGCCGGGCTATGACGTGCGCATCCTCGACGAGGCCGGGCAGGAGAAGCCCCCGGGGCGAGCTTGGCGCGATCGCGGTGCGCCTGCCCCTGCCGCCCGGGACGTTCCCGACCCTCTGGAATGCCGAACAGCGCTACGTGTCGTCCTATCTGTCAACCTATCCCGGCCATTACGAGACCGGCGACGCGGGCCTGATGGACGAGGACGGTTATCTCTACGTCATGGCGCGGACCGACGACGTGATCAACGTCGCAGGCCACCGCCTGAGCACCGGGGCGATGGAGGAGGTGCTGGCGGGTCATCCCGATGTGGCCGAATGTGCGGTGATCGGGGTGGCGGACGCGCTGAAGGGGCATCTGCCCATGGGGTTCCTCTGCCTGAACCGCGGATGCAACCGCCCGCCCGAGGCGATCGTGGCCGAATGCGTGGGGCTGGTGCGGGACCGGATCGGTCCGGTCGCGGCCTTCAAGCTCGCCGTCGTGGTCGAGCGGCTGCCCAAGACGCGGTCGGGCAAGATCCTTCGCGCCACCATGGCGAAGATCGCCGATGGTGCCGCGTTCCGGATGCCCGCGACCATCGATGATCCCGCCATCCTCGACGACATCCGCGAGCGTGTCGCGACGCTGGGCTACCCCCCCGCGACCGCCGCGCGGGAGGGGGGCGGCTAAGGTCATAAAGCCTCTCGCCTTTTCCCGCGAAGCGCGTAGGCTGGAACGCAGGGGTTCCGGGCGGGGGTTCGGAGGAGAGGCGCGTGCGGGCAATCATCTGTTTGCAACGCGAGGACAGGCCGTGATCGCGTCCGGGCTTCTGGCCCGGATCGTCGCCTGCGGCGTCATCCTGTGCGTGGGCGGTCTCGCGGGGCTCAGCCTGGTGGCCTCCCCGGTCCATCTGCGGCCTGCGGAGGAGGCGCCATCGCTGTCCTGGCCGATTGCCAAGCTCGAGGTGGACCTGGCGCTGCTCGCCCTGGCGCTCGCCCGCACGTCGGCAGGCGAGCCGCTGGCGGCGCGCGGTGATGACGTGGCGGCGCCGCATGCGCCCAAGCGGGCGGCCGTGGCGGTGGCACTGGCCCGGATCAGGCAGCAGCTCGACCTGCTCGCGGACCCCGCGCTCGCCGACCGGATCGGGACCCTTGACCAGGACGGGGTCCTGCAACGGCTGACCGGGGCGGTGCCATCTGGCACGGTCCCCGATGCGTCGGCGATCGAGCGGGCGGTCGCGGCGATCCATCCGCTCGCGCAGCGCGTGCGGGTGGCCGAGGATCTGGCCCGGATCGACATGCAGGACGCGATCCGGCGGGCCGGAGCGCTCAACGTGACGTTGAGCCTGTCGGCGGTAGCGCTCGGCATCCTCGGCATGATCGTGTTCAGCGCCCAGAGCCGCCGGGCGCGCGCCATCGCCGATGCGAACCTGACCCTGGCCGAGGAGGCCGAACGGGCGCGGCGCGCCACGGCGCGGTTCCTGGGGATGATGAGCCACGACCTGCGCACGCCGATGAACGGGATTCTGGGGATGATCGCCCTGGCCAAGCAGCCCGCGCTACCCCGGCCCCAGCAGCGCCTGCTCGACCAGGCAGAGCGGGCGGGGCGCGAGATGGCGGGGCTGCTCGAGACGATCCTCGATTACACCGAACTGCAACAGGAACGTCTGGCACCGGCCCGTATGCCCTTCGCGCCGGCCTCGCTGGGACGCGCGGTGCTCGATGGCGTCGATCCCGTGATCCGGCGTGAGGGGGCCGCGCTCGACCTCGCCCTGGTCCCCGGCATGCCCCCGCGGGTGCTCGGCGATCTTCCGCGCCTGTCCCAGGCCTTGTCGCTCATCGCGGGATACCTGGTGGGGACGGCGGGTGTCCGCGACCTGCGCCTCGTTCTCGCCCATGATGGGCTTCATCTGGTGGCGACGCTGGGATTTGCGTACCGCGCGGGCGGGGCGGAAGCGGTCTGGCGGCCCGAGGTCCTGCTGGGGACCCATGACACCGACCCCGACCAGGTGGCCCATGACGCGCTCGGTCCGGCGGTCGCGCGCACCGTCATCGCGCATATGCGCGGGCGCATCGACATCGAGAGCCCGCCCGCAGGCCCGGTGCGCATCGTCGTGCAGGTTCCCGCCGAGCCGGTGTTGGGCGCCCCGCTGGTGCGCATCGAGACGCGCTCGGCCACCCTGGGGCTTATCGCCCGCGCCGCGGTCGCGGCGGCCGAGATGCGCGTCCATGCCGACGGGACCGACCTGCCGGTCGAGGTGGTCGTGCTCGAGGCGGGGGGCGAGGACGAGGCGCGGCACCTGCGCGCGCTGCGGCAGCGGTTTCCCACGGCGCGTCTGGTCGCCCTCGGCCGTCCTGCGGACCCGCGCGCCTTCGACGCGGTCGCGGGCCTGCCGCTCGATGCCGCGGGCCTGCGCGCGGCGATCGAGCGGCGCCGGGCGTCCAGACATGGCCGGGTCATGAGCGACATGGCGGCGACCCGCAGCGTGCCGCCCCCCGCCCCGGCCGAGGGCGGGCGCGCGGCGGGCGTCGCTGCCGCCGAGACGCTCGATTCCATTCCGCTACATCTGTCGGCCCCGCAGGCGGGGGCGCCGCGTGCGGCGGTGGCC
>JANNOT010000143.1:0-3319 GCA_031399375.1 Paraoceanicella sp. | reverse complement strand
TCGCCCGATCCGGGTTGCGCGCAGAACACTGTTGCATCCGCGATGCGGGCGATGTCGGTTTCGGACTGCCCGATGCCGACGGTTTCCACCAGCACCACGTCAAAGAGCGCGCGCAGGAGCACGAGCGCGGGAAACGTCAGCTCCGCCACCCCGCCCAGCCGGTCCCGCGCGGCCATGGAGCGCATGAACACCCGCTCGTCCTCGGGGTCGAGGTCGAGCCGCGTCCGGTCGCCCAGGAGCGCGCCTCCCGAGCGTCGCGACGACGGATCGACCGCCAGGATCCCGACCGCCAGTCCGCGGGCCCGCAGCTGCGGCACCAGTGCGTTCATCAGCGACGACTTGCCCACCCCCGGCGGCCCGGTCAGGCCGACCGCGACCCCGATGGGCGCCCCATGGGCCGCATCGAGCAGCGCCAGCACGTCCGCTGCCCCGCCCTGCGCCTCGACATCCGACAGCGCCCGCGCCAGCGCCCGCTTGCCCCCCGCGCGCAGGGCGTCGAGCATCACCCCTCACCCCGCGCCAGCAGCGCCGCCTGCGCGGCCGCGAGCTGCGCGATCGGCATGCGAAACGGCGAACAGGACACGTAGTCGAATCCTGCCAGCTCGCAGAACCGCACCGAGGCCGGATCCCCGCCATGCTCGCCACACAGGCCGAGCACGAGGTCCCCGTTCGCCTCCCGCCCGCGCTGTGCGGCGATCAGCAGAAGCTCGCCCACCCCCTCGAGGTCCAGCGCATGAAACGGGTCCTCCGGGAACACCCCCTGGTTCACGTAATCGCGCATGAACCGGCCCGCATCGTCGCGGCTCAGGCCGTAGGTCATCTGCGTGAGGTCGTTGGTGCCAAAGCTCAGGAACTGCGCCGTGCGCGCCAGATCGCCCGCCCGCAGCGCGGCTCGCGGCGTCTCGACCATCACCCCCAGGCGGTAGGGCAGCGGCACGCCGTGCTCGGCCGACACTTCGGCCGCCACGGCGTCGATATGCCCCTTGACCAGCTCAACCTCGCGGTGGGCGGAGACGAGCGGGATCATGATCTCGGGCGTCACCGGTGCCCCGCCCCGCGCGTTCACCGCCAGCACCGCCTCGAAGATCGCCCTGGCCTGCATCGCGTAGATCTCCGGCATGGTCACCGCAAGCCGCACGCCGCGCATCCCGAGCATCGGGTTGAACTCCTGCAGGGATTCCGCGCGCTGGATCACCTGGCTCACGGGGATGTCCATCAGGTCGGCGAGATCGCGCATCTCCTCTCGGTTCACCGGCAGGAATTCGTGCAGGGGGGGATCGAGCAGGCGGATGGTCACGGGCAACCCGCGCATGATCTCGAAGAGCTCCTCGAAATCGCTGCGCTGCATGGGCAGGAGCTTGTCGAGCGCGCGCTGGCGCGCCTCGCGCGTGTCGGCCAGGATCATTTCGCGCATCACGTTGATGCGGTCGGCATCGAAGAACATCTGCTCGGTCCGGCAGAGCCCGATGCCCGCCGCATTGAACCCGCGCGACACGCGGGCGTCGGCCGGGGTATCGGCGTTCGCGCGCACCTGCAATCGGCGCGTCGCGTCGGCCCAGCCCATCAGCTTGGCGAATGCCCCCGACAGCTCCGGCGGCACGGTCCGCGCGGTTCCGGCAAGCACTTCGCCGCGGCTGCCATCGACGGTAATCTCGTCACCCTCGCGGAAGATCCGTCCGTCCGCCGCCTTCAGCGTGCCGGCCTTCAGGTCCAGCCTGATGTCCCCTGCCCCGACGATGCAGGGCAGTCCCAGCCCGCGGGCGATGACCGCGGCATGGCTCGTCATGCCCCCCCGCACGGTCAGAAGTCCCGTTGCCGAATGCATACCGCGGATATCCTCGGGGCTGGTCTCCACCCGCACGAGGATCGCCGAGATCTCCTGGGCGGCGCATTGCATGGCGGCCTGGGCGCTGAACACGATCCGGCCGGACGCCGCCCCGGGGCTCGCGGCCAGCCCCCGCCCGATCGGGTCGCGCCGGTGGCCGGGATCGATCTGGGGGTGCAGGTGTTCCGCAAGGCTCCTGGGCTCGATGCGCAGCAGCGCCTGGGCCCGGGTGATCGCCCCCGCCTCGGCCAGCTCCACCGCGATGCGCACCGCCGCCCGCGGCGACCGGCGCGCCGGCGTCGCATCGAGGATGTGGAGCATCCCGTCCTGCAGCGTGAATTCGAGCGTGTAGATGTCGCCCATGCCCCGCGCGATCACCGCCCCGGCAGCAACCAGCGCCGCGACCGCCACCGGCGCCGCATCCTCCAGCGCGGGTCCGCTCGCTCCCGCACGCTCGGCCCGGGTCAGGACCTGCGGCGTCCGCAGGCCCATCAATGCGTCCTGCCCCTGGGCCTGGGCAAGATATCGCCCGCTCAGGCCCGGCGCACCCGATCGCTCCTCGACGAAATGCGCGATCCCCGCCCCCGACATGCCCGGCCCGAGGCCGAGCGCCATACGCTGCACGATCAGCGCCAGCCCCGCGTCCTCCGGCGCCCCCCGCGCGGTGCGCAACAGCCGCGCCGAGGGGCCCGCCCAGCCGCGCGCCGCCGCATCGAGCGCGGCAAAGAGCTGCTCGGCAGGATCGGCGGGAAACGCGAGCGCCGCCTCGTCCTGCAAGAAGGTCTTGTAATCCTGGACCAGCGCCGCAAGCGCCCCGGCGTCGAGCGCCTCTTCCCCCGCGGCCCCCGCAAGCTTGACCCGGTCGAGCAGGATCGCCTCCACATCCTCCGGGTCGAGCCCGGCCACGCCCGTCGCATAGGACTGGAGCAGTCGGCGATAGAGATCGAGCGCCGCCCGCTCCCCGACCAGCGCCGCGACGGCAGGCAGCGTGGCGTCGGTCAGCCCGATGTTCAGGATGGCCGGCGGCCCACCCCAGTCGCGGCGTGGCGCGCTCGACCGTACCGCGAGCAGCGCCCCGTCCGCCAGTGCATGCACGAGCGCGCCAATGTCGTGACCGACCACCGCCGCGGCCCCGGCCACCGCGATTTCGGCCACGAGATCGGTCGGCAACACGATCCCCCGCGGCACCGGCAGTCCTAGCCCCGCCAGCGCCCCCAGCCGCGCCGCCCGCTCGCCGAACCGCTCCACCGCCCGGATGTCGGGATCGCGCAGGCTCTTGTAGCGCGCCGCGGTTCCCGGTTCGATCACGCAACATTCCCTTCGTGGTTACGGCTTCGTTGCACCGCACCCTAAGGCGGAACGTCCCACCCGAAAAGCAGGCAGATCGTCCCGGCCGCGCCTACCCCTCCAGCGCCGAGAATACCGCGACCCGGTGCATCACGGCCCGGATCCGGTTGAGCAGGCAAAGCCTGTTGCGCCGCACGATCCCGTTGG
>JANNOT010000127.1:0-1677 GCA_031399375.1 Paraoceanicella sp. | reverse complement strand
GTCCAGAGATCGAAGAGATCGAAGGTAAGCGGGGTGTTGACCGGCAGCACGGGGTGAAGCCCCGCCGCAGGCTGCCACGCCTTGTAGCGCACCCCCGCGACCGTCGTCCCTGCCCCGGCTTCCGTCATCGGCACGCGCCGGCCATTGCAGAGCACGGCATAGCGCGCGGGATTGAGCCCGGTGGCGCGGACCTGCAGCCGCTCGACCGAGCTGTCCACGAACCGCACCGTCCCGCCGATGATCCCCTCCTCGCCCATCACGTGCCAGGGTTCCAGCGCCTGGTGCAGCTCCAGCTTCACGCCGTCATAGGTGACCTCGCCGATGAAGGGGAACCGGAACTCCAGCTGGGCCGCAAACCAGTCGGGGCGGAAATCAAAGCCGAAGCCGCGCAGGTCGGCAAGGACGTCGAGGAAATCCTCCCACACGAAATGCGGCAGCATGAAGCGGTCGTGCAGCGTGGTGCCCCAGCGGGTGAAGCCGCCCGTGAGCGGCGCCTCCCACAGCCGCGCGATGATCGCCCGGATCAGGAGTTGCTGGGCGAGGCTCATGCGCGCATTGGGCGGCATCTCGAAGCCGCGAAACTCCAGCAGGCCAAGCCGCCCCGTCGGCCCGTCGGGCGAGAAGAGCTTGTCGATGCAAAGCTCCGATCGGTGGGTGTTGCCCGTGACGTCGATCAGCAGGTTGCGAAAGAGCCGGTCCGTCAGCCATGGCAACGGGGTCAACCCCTGCCCCGGCAGCGGCACCTGGGACAGCGCGATCTCGAGCTCGTAGAGCCCGTCATGGCGCGCCTCGTCCACCCGCGGCGCCTGGCTCGTCGGCCCGACGAAGAGCCCGGAGAAGAGATAGCTCAACGCCGGATGGCGCTGCCAGTGCAGGATCAGGCTCTTGAGCAGGTCCGGGCGGCGCAGGAACGGGCTGTCATTGACCGTGGCCCCGCCGACGACCACGTGGTTGCCCCCGCCGGTCCCGCAATGCTTGCCGTCGATCATGAACTTGTCGGCGCCCAGACGGGTCTGGCGCGCCTCGTCATAGACCGCCTCGGTGGTCGCCACACACTCGTCCCAGCTTGACGCGGGGTGGATATTGACCTCGATCACCCCCGGGTCCGGCGCCACGCGGATCACGTTCAGCCGCGGGTCCTGCGGGGGCGGGTAGCCCTCGATATGCACCTTCAACCCCAGGCGGTCCGCCGCCGCCTCGGCGGCCGACACGAGGTCGAGATAATCCTCGACCCATTCCACCGGGGGCATGAACACGCAGAGCCGGCCATCCCGCGGCTCCACCGCGATCGCGGTGCGGATCGCGCCGTCGATGGCGGGGGTCAGCGTCTGCTCCATGCGCACCTGCTGGGGCTCGTCGGCGCGGAACGCGGCCTCTCGCTGGCGCAGGCTGCCGGGATCGGGCAGCGGCCCGCGCGGCTCCGACGGATCGGCGGGCACGATATAGGGATAGCGCGCGGGCGGCACATGGGGCAGCGCGCCGAGCGGCAGGCGGTAGCCCACGGGGCTGTCGCCGGGCACGAGGAAGAGCTTGCCCCGCCGCACCCGCCATTTCTCGGACCGCCACCGGGTGGGCCGCGCGAGCGCGTTCCAGCGCTGGATCGGGAGCACATAGCCCGACGGCTTGGTCAGCCCGCGCTCGAACACCCGCGCCATGCGGGCGCGCGCCTCGGGGTCC
>JANNOT010000110.1:0-4929 GCA_031399375.1 Paraoceanicella sp. | reverse complement strand
GCCACATGCTCGTCGGCTCCGGGTACCTCCGCATGGATGACCCCATGTACGCCGTAGCCCCCCATCTTCAGCAGGATCGCGGCGAGCACGACCGATCCCGCCGTGGGCGCCTGCACATGGGCGTCGGGTAGCCAAGTATGGACCGGCCACATCGGCATCTTGACCGCGAATGACGCGAAGAAGGCGAGCCACAGCAGCGTCTGGAACCCGCCCGGGATCTCCCAACCCACGAAACCAAGCGGGGCAGAGGAAAAGGTATGGCCCAGCAGGACGGCGATGTCGGTGGTCCCCGCATCGACATACATCGCGATCATGGCGACGAGCATCAGGAGCGAGCCGAGAAGCGTGTAGAGAAAGAACTTGAACGCGGCATAGATCCGCGCCGCGCCACCCCAGATCCCCACGATCAGGAACATCGGGATCAGTCCCGCCTCGAAGAAGAGATAGAAGAGCACGAGGTCGAGCGCGCAGAATACCCCGATCATGAGCGATTCCAGCACCAGGAACGCGATCATGTAGTCCTTGACCCGATGCTCAACCTCCCAGCTCGCGCCGATGACGATGGGCATCAGGAACGTGGTCAAGAGAACGAAGAGGACCGAGATCCCGTCCACCCCCATCCGGTAGGTCAGCCCGCCGAGCCAGTCGGCCTCCTCGACGAACTGGAACCCGGTGTTGGCAGGATCGAACCCCGCGAGCACGGCGAGCGACAACACGAAGGTGGCCGAGGTGGTGAGCAGCGCGAGCCATTTGGCATTGCGCGCGGCCTGGGCATCCTGCCCGCGCAGGAGAAGCACGAGCACCCCCGCCCCGATCAGCGGCAGGAAGGTGACGAGCGAGAGGATCGGCAGGTCCTCCATCACTCCGCCCCCCCGACCAGCGTGAACCAGGTGATGAGCGCGGCGAGGCCCAGGATCATCGCAAAGGCGTAATGGAACACGTAGCCCGACTGCGCCCGCCCCGCGAGCCGGGTCAGGAAGGGCACGATCCCAAGCGCTATGCCATTGATGCCGCCGTCGATCGTCCCGCCATCGCCCTGCTTCCACAGGAACCGGCCGAGCCACATCACCGGACGGATGATGAGGAAGCTATAGATCTCGTCGAAGTACCACTTGTTGAGCAGGAACTGGTAGAGCGCGGGCTGGCTCGCCGCGAGGCGGCCAGGCAGCGAGGGGTCGCGGATGTAGAACTGCCAGGCTAGCCCGAGCCCCGCCAGCATCGCGACGAAGGGCGAGAGCTTGACCCAGGTCGGCACATCATGGCTGTCGTGCAGGACGTGGTTCTCTGCGCCCTGGAAAATCGCGGGCCCCCAGAACGCCGCCCAGTCATGGCCGACAAAGCCGCCGTAGAACGCCACGCCCGCGATCACCGCCCCGATGGCAAGCGCATAGAGCGGGATCAGCATCACGCTTGGGCTCTCATGGGCGTGCTCATGGGTATGGTGATCGCCCCGCGGCGTGCCGTGGAAGGTGAGAAAGATCAGGCGCCAGGAATAGAAGCTCGTCATGGCGGCGGCCGCGACCAGCAGGACGAAGGCGACATCCGCCCGGGCGGCAAAGGCGCTTTCGATGATCACATCCTTGGACAGGAAGCCTGCGAAGCCCACGGGCAGCCCGCCGATCGCGACCAGCGGGATACCGACGCCCGTGATGGCGAGCGTCCCGATCACCATGGTCCAGTAGGTGCGGGGGATCCTGTGCCGCAGCCCGCCATAGTTCCGCATGTCCTGCTCGTGATGCATCGCATGGATCACCGAGCCTGCGCAGAGAAAGAGGAGCGCCTTGAAGAATGCGTGGGTGAACAGGTGGAACATGGCGCCCTGGTAGACGCCCACCCCGGCGGCCACGAACATGTAGCCGAGCTGCGAGCAGGTCGAATAGGCGATCACCCGCTTGATGTCCGTCTGTACCAGGCCCACGGTCGCGGCGAAGAACGCGGTCACCGCCCCGATCGCTGTGACGAAGCCGAGCGCCATCGGCGCGAATTCCATCACCGGCGACATGCGGCAGACGAGAAAGACCCCCGCGGTCACCATGGTCGCCGCGTGAATCAGCGCGGAGACCGGCGTCGGGCCCTCCATCGCGTCGGGAAGCCAGGTATGCAGGAAAAGCTGCGCGGATTTCCCCATGGCACCGATGAAGAGGAGGATCGCGATCAGCTCGACCGCCGGAACCTCGTAGCCCAGGAACCGGATCGTCTGGCTGGCGAGCGTGGGTGCCGCGGCAAAGATGTCGTCGAACTGGATCGAATCGACCAGGAAGAACACCGCGAAGATGCCCAAGGCAAAGCCGAAATCCCCGACCCGGTTCACGATGAACGCCTTCATCGCCGCGGCATTGGCCGAGGACTTGCGCCAGTAGAACCCGATCAGGAGGTACGAGGCGACGCCCACCCCCTCCCACCCGAAGAACATCTGGGCGAGGTTGTCCGAGGTCACCAGCATCAGCATCGTGAAGGTGAAAAACGAGAGATAGGCAAAGAACCGCGGCTGGTAGCTCTCGCCCGGTCGCCACTGCGGGTCATGGTCCATGTAGCCGATGGAATAGACGTGGACGAGCGCGGAGACCGTGGTCACCACGACCAGCATCACGGCCGTCAGCCGGTCGAGACGGATTGCCCAGTCGACCGACAGGCTGCCGGATTCGATCCAGCGCAGGATGGTATGGGTCTCGCTCGTCTCGCCGAGTGTGAAGAAAACGACCCAGGACAGCAGGCAGGCCAGCCCGAGCAGCCCCGTGGACAGCGCGAGCGCCGCCTTCTCGCCCATCCAGCGGTGCCCGAACCCCGCGAGCAGGGCGCCGACGAGCGGAGCGAACAGGATGATCGTCGGCATGCGCCTAACCCTTCATCACGTTGACATCCTCGACCGCGATGGTCCCGCGGTTGCGAAAGAAGCAGACGAGGATCGCAAGCCCGATCGCAGCCTCGGCCGCCGCGACCGTCAGCACGAAAAGCGTGAAGACCTGCCCCACCAGATCGCCGAGATGGGTGGAGAACGCGACGAGGTTGATGTTGACCGCGAGCAGCATCAGCTCGATCGACATCAGGATGACGATCACGTTCTTGCGGTTGAGGAAGATCCCGAAGATCCCGATGACGAACAGCAGCGCCGCGACGGTCAGGTAGTGTTCGAGCCCGATCATCGTCAGATCCCCTGCCCCGGCTTCACGTCCACCAGGCTGACCGCAGCCTTGGGGTCGCGGTACATCTGGGTCAGCACGTTCTGGCGCTTGACCCCCTCGCGGCTGCGCAGGGTCAGGACGATGGACCCGACCATGGCGGTGAGCAGGATCAACCCCGCGGCCTGGAAGAGGTACACGTATTTGGTGTAGATCAGCATCCCCAGCGCCTCGGTGTTGGTCACATCCTGCGGCAGGGGGGCGACGGCGACCCGCGCAGCCGGGGCCGCATCGGCGAAGACCCAGGCGCCGACCACCAGGCCCAGCTCCATCAGGATCACGAGGCCGATCAGCAGGCCCACGGGCAGATACTGGGCCATGCCCGCCTTCAGCTCGGCGAAATCGACGTCGAGCATCATGACGACGAAGAGAAACAGGACCGCCACCGCGCCCACGTAGACGATGACCATCAGCATCGCCACGAACTCCGCCCCCATCAGCACGAAGAGCCCGGCCGAGGAGAAGAACGCGCAGATCAGCCAGAGCACCGAATGGACCGGATTGCGCGACACCACGGTGAAGATGCCCGAGGCGACGGCAGCCCCGGCGAAGAGGTAGAAGGCCAGGGCCATGACGGTCATCGGGCGCTCCTCGGGGCGTCAGCGGTATGGGACGTTAGCGGTACGGGGCGTCGATCTCGATGTTGCGGGCAATCTCGCCCTCCCACCGGTCGCCGTTCGCGAGAAGCTTGGCCTTGTCGTAGAACAGTTCCTCGCGCGTTTCGGTGGCGAATTCGAAGTTCGGGCCCTCGACGATGGCATCGACCGGGCACGCTTCCTGGCAGAAGCCGCAATAGATGCACTTGGTCATGTCGATGTCGTAGCGGGTGGTCCGGCGGCTGCCGTCGTCCCGGGGCTCGGCCTCGATGGTGATGGCCTGGGCGGGGCAGATCGCCTCGCAGAGCTTGCAGGCGATGCAGCGTTCCTCGCCGTTCGCATAGCGCCGCAGGGCGTGCTCACCGCGGAAGCGGGGCGAGAGTGGCCCCTTCTCGTGCGGGTAGTTCAGCGTGACCTTGGGCTTGAGGAGATAGCGGAACCCCAGCCGGAACCCGGCAAGGAAGTCGGCGAGCAGGAAGTACCGGATCGCGCGGTTCCAGTTCATGACCGTGGCCATCGTCAGCCCCCCATGCCCCATCGGGCATAGCCCGGGACCCCGTATTGCGCGAAGGCCGCGACGATCACCACCCAGCCGAGGCTCATGGGCAGGAACACCTTCCAGCCCAGGCGCATGAGCTGGTCATAGCGGTAGCGCGGCACGATCGCCTTCACCATGGCGAAGAGAAAAAAGAAGAACACGATCTTGGCCAGCATCCAGAAGAGCCCGTCCGGCAGCCCCGGCACCGGGCTGAGCCAGCCCCCGAAGAAGAGGAGCGTGATGAGCGCACACATGAGCACGATGGCCATGTACTCGCCGATCATGAACAGAAGGTAGGGGGTCGAGGAGTATTCGACCTGGTAGCCGGCCACGAGCTCCGATTCCGCCTCCGGCAGGTCGAAGGGCGGGCGGTTGGTCTCGGCCAAGGCACTCACGAAGAACAGCACCACCATGGGCAGGTGCGGCAGCCAGTACCAGCTCAGGAACCCGTAGGCCCCGTCCTGGGCCCGCACGATCTCGGTCAGGTTCAGCGACCCGGTCGTGATCAGCACGCCCACGATGATGAAGCCGATCGAAACCTCGTAGGAAATCATCTGCGCCGCCGACCGCAGGCCGCCGAGGAAGGGGTATTTCGAGTTCGACGCCCATCCCCCCA
>JANNOT010000093.1:0-20396 GCA_031399375.1 Paraoceanicella sp. | reverse complement strand
CGATCACGAGCCCGAGCTTCACGCCCGAAGGCGAGGCGGGCAGGCAGGTCACGTGCCCGTCCCCCGGACGTCAGGCCCCGGCAGCGCCGCGAGGATCCGCGCGCGCACGGCCTCGAGCCGTGCGATGGCGGCCGCCACGGCAGCGCGGCGCGCCTCGGGCGGGGTGGCATGATCGTCGGGCAGCGCCTCGGGTTCGTCCCAGTCCGCCGGTTCCTCGACCAGCGGGGCTTCGGGCGCCGCGACATCATCGGCCAGGGGCGCCGCGGCGAGGTCGGGGCGCCCGCGCACCATCACCGCTCGCGTGCCCTGTTCGCGAAAGATCTTCTGCACGCCCTTGATGGTCAACCCGTCGCCATAGAGCAGTTCGCGGATGCCGCGCAGCAGATCCACGTCCTCGGGCCGATAGTACCGCCGCCCGCCGCTCGACTTCATCGGGCGCAACTGTGCGAACCGGCTTTCCCAGAAGCGCAGCACATGGGCGGGGATGTCGAGCGTGCCCGACACCTCGCTGATGGTGCGGAACGCCTGGGGGCCCTTGTCCATCGGGGTCACGGGGTCACCCGGGTCATAGGCCCTGGTTGACCCGGTCCTTCATGATGTGGGATGCGCGAAACACCAGCACGCGGCGCGGCTCGATCGGAACCTCCTCGCCCGTCTTGGGATTGCGGCCCATCCGTTCGGACTTCGCACGCACGCTGAACGTGCCGAAGGAGGAAATCTTGACCGTCTCGCCGCGCACCAGGGCGTCGGACATGTGGTCGAGCACGGCCTCCACCAGATCCGCGCTTTCGTTGCGCGACAGGCCCACCTCCCGGTAGACCGCCTCGCTCAGATCCATGCGGGTCAGTGTCTTGTCGCCCATGGCCGTTCCCCCGTCCCATCCGCTTTTCCCAAGACGTTAGGAAGGAACCTGAAACAATGTCAATAACAAGGACTTGGCGTCCCTTTGAAAAGCGGGGTGCGAAGGGGCGCTACCACCGGACCACAGCCGCGCCCCAGGCGAGGCCACCGCCGATCGCCTCGACCAGGATCAGGTCATGACGCTTGATCCGACCCGACGCCACCGCGGTCGAGAGGGCAAGCGGGATCGACGCGGCCGAGGTGTTGCCATGGTCCTGCACGGTCACCACCACGCGGTCCATGCCCACCCCCATGCGCGAGGCCGTCTTGCGGATGATCCTGAGGTTCGCCTGGTGCGGGACCACCCAGTCGAGATCCTCGGCCGTCAGCCCCGCCTTGGCCAACGCCGCCTCGCCCGAGGCTGCCAGCTTTTCGACCGCATGGCGGAACACCTCGCGCCCCTCCATCCGCAGATGGCCCGCAGCGCCGGTGCTCGAGGGGCCGCCATCCACATAAAGAAGGTCGTGGAACGCCCCGTCCGAATTGAGATCGACGGCAAGCACGCCCCGGTCCGCCGCGGTCCCCGTGCCCTGATCCGCCCCCAGGATCACCGCGCCGGCCCCGTCGCCGAAGAGCACGCAGGTCCCCCGGTCGGTCCAGTCGAGGATCCGGCTGAACGTCTCTGCACCCACGACCATCACGGTATCGGCCTGGCCCGAGACGATGAGCGCATTCGCGGTGGCGAGCGCATAGACGAAGCCCGCGCAGACCGCCTGCACGTCAAAAGCGTAGCCGCGCCCCATGCCGATTGCATGCTGGACCTTGGTCGCCGTGGAGGGAAACGTCTCGTCCGGGGTCGCCGTCGCCACGATCAGCGCATCGATCCCCGACCCGTCGAGCCCGGCCCGGGCCAGCGCATGGCGCGCGGCGTGGATGGCGAGGTCCGAGGTCATCTCGCCCTCGGCCGCGAAATGACGCCGCTCGATCCCGGTGCGCTCGCGGATCCATTCGTCGGATGTCTCGACAAGCGTCTCGAACCAGGCGTTCTCCACCACCCGGGCGGGCAGATAGTGTCCGCAGCCCAGGGGGACGGCGCGTCTGACGCTCATTTGGGTGATGGTGCTCCGGTGACGTCGAGGGGCGCATCCTTGTCCGCCCCGCCGTCCTTTGCAACACGCGCCGCGACTTTTTCGGCGAACCCGTCCTGGGCCATGCGAAAGGCGAGCTTGATGGCCGCCGACACGCCCATGGCATCGGCGCTGCCATGGGATTTGATCACCGTCCCGTTCAGCCCGAGGAACACGCCGCCATTGACCCGGCGCGGATCGATGCGCTTTTTCAGCCGCTGGAGCGACGTGAGCGCGAAGAGCGCGGCCAGCCGCGACAGAAGCGTGGCGCGAAACGCCTCCGACAGGAACGACCCGATCAGGCTCGCCGTGCCCTCGGCCGTCTTCAGCGCGATATTGCCGGTGAACCCGTCCGTCACGATGACGTCCACCGCGCGCCCCGTGATGTCGCCCCCTTCGACGAAACCGACATAGGCGAAATCCGCGTCGCGGGCGCGCGTCATGCCCTCGAGCCGGGCATGCGCCTCCTGCAACTCGGCATGGCCCTTGTGCTGCTCGGTGCCCACGTTCAGGAGCCCGACGCGGGGCAGCGCGAGGTTGAGGCCGAGCCGCGCATAGGCCGCGCCCATGATCGCGTACTGGATGAGCGTGTCGGCATCCGCGCGCACATCCGCCCCGACATCGAGCACGATGTTGTACCCCGCCGCATTGCGCGACGGCCAGAGCACGGCGATCGCGGGACGGTGCACCCCCACGGCCCGCCGGAGCCGGAGCATGGACAGCGCCATCAGCGCACCGGTGTTGCCGCAGGACACCGCCACCGCCGCGTCGCCCGAGGCCACGGCCTCGACCGTGTTCCACATCGAGCTGCCCTTGCCGTGGCGCAGGGCATGGGACGGCTTGACCCGCATGTCGATCACGCCCTCGGTCGGGCGCAGAACCGTCAGGGCGGCGAGGCCCGCGCGGCGGCGCAGGAGCGGATCGAGTTCGGTCGGATTGCCGTGCAGGATAAACCGGATGTCGGGGTTTTTGGCTGCGGATCGCGCCATGCCGCCGATCACGGCCGCCGGACCACGGTCGCCCCCCATCGCGTCAATCGAGATGACGACCTGTCCGCTCATCGCCCGTGCCCCGCCATGCCCGCGTGCGGGCCGGGACGCTTACGCCGCGTCGTCGTCGAGATCGATTTCTGCCGTGGTGGGGAACACCTGGCGCCCGTCGTAATGCCCGCAGGACGCGCAGACATGGTGCGGGCGGCGCAGCTCGCCGCAATTGGAGCATTCGTTGGGGTTCGCCGCCACCAGGAAATCATGCGCCCGGCGCATGTTGCGCTTCGAGCTCGTGGTGCGGTTCTGCGGAACGGCCATGTCTTACCCTCGGTCTTCGGTGCAGGATCCCGGACGCCGCCGGGCCCTGCCCGGGATCCGGATGGACCGCCGCGACCAATGGCCTGCGGCAGGCCGGACCCCCACCTGCAAATTCGGAAGCCGGACCATACCCATTTCCTGCGTCCCCGCAAGGGGTTTCTACCCCTTTTCGGTCAGGCTTTGCTTCAGGGCGGCGAGCCCGGCGAAGGGGCGCGGGTCCGCCTCGGGCTCTGCGGGCACGCCCGGTGGTGCGACCCTGAGATCCGCGGGCGGGACGCCCGGGGCGCGGGGATAGGGATCGAGCGCAAGTGCCGCCGCCTCGATCGCGATCGCGCCGAGGTCGATGATGGCGCCGAGCGGCTCGATCTCGTCCTCCTCCTCGGGGTCGATCTCGGCCTCGGTCAGGCCGGGGACCAGGCGGCGCAGCACCGGCTCGTCGAGGCGGGTCACCACGGGGACCAGCGTGACGACACAGGTTCGGTGGAGCACGGCCTGGAGCCGCCCCTCCAGCCGCCACGCCCCGGCGGGCGCGGGGATCAGCGAGCCCGAGAAACGGAACCGGTCCACCGAGCGCGCGTCAAAGAGCCCGGCCAGCGCCCGCCGCTCGCCCTCGTCCGCCGTCTCGTCGAAGGGAACGGGCGCCGTACGCGACAGCCGGTCGGCAGCCCTTGGCCGCGGAAACTCGGGTGCGGCGGCGGGGTGCGCGGGCGCCGGGCGAGCGGGGCCGGGACGGGGCGGGGGGCTGGAGGGTTTGCGCATCGGGTCCTCCTCTCGGGTCGGCTGCCGACCGAACGACGTCGCAGCCGCCGCTTGAAACTAGAGCATGTTCGCGGTACGTGACCACTGCAAATTCGACAGCCCCAAGAGGACACGGCCATGGCCCCGCGCGTCGCCCTGCTCTGCCTCTCGCTTGCGATCGCGGCCCTTGGGGGGTGCAGCCCGATCCTGCGCGGCCACGGGTATGCGCCCAAGCCCGACGAGCTTGCGCAGATCGCGGTTGGCCAGGACACCCAGGCGAGCGTGCGCAGCAAGATCGGCCGCCCCGGCGGCACCGGCGTGGTGAACGAGGATGCCTGGTACTACGTCGCCTCGACGGTCGAGAACTACATGTACCGCGAACCCCGTGTGATCGACCGCACCGTCGTCGCGGTGGTGTTCGACGAGACCGGCACGGTGTCGGACGTACGCCAGTTCGGGATCGCCGACGGGCAGGTCGTCGATCTCGTCACCCGGACCACGCCCACCTATGGCAAGGAATTGACCGTGGTCCAGCAGCTTCTGGGCAACTTCCTGAACGTTGGCGCAGGCACGCTCGCGGGCGAATAGCCTGATCCGTTCTGCAAACCGTACCGTCCCCGCCCTGGCGTTGTTCCGTGTGTTGCGGCGCGCGCAGGTCCCACCGAGGCGCGGTGTCGCCCATGCGCCGCAGGGTGAACGCGGCACGCCTGATCCCGGCCTGTCGGCCTGGGGTCAGCCGAGGCGCGGCTCGCCCCCACCCAGAAGGACGAACATCGCGCGTGTCAGGGCGGCATCGATGCGGGTCAGGTCGGCCAGAACGCGCTCGCCCTGGCCAGGCGACATGCCCGACCCCAGTGCGTCGATCCCCGCGACCACGAGCGCCGCGAGCGTCGCTGTGCCCCCCGGCCGGTCCGCGATCTGGTCGATGAGAAACCGCACCCCATCGGGAACGGTGGAAGGGTACGCGGACACGGGGGCGGGACAAGGCGTCATGACAGGGTCCTGAGGATGGCCGACTCAACGGGGTATGCACGCTGCGTCCGGTCGCGCCTTCAGTCCCGGCGCTGGTCTCATGGACCGTCAGATGAACAAATGCAAGCGCCGGTTGCGTCTGTACAGGTTTTTCGCCGCTTTTGCCCGGATCAGGGGCAAAAGCTCACGTCCCGGGCATCATTGACCGCCCCCCGCGCGCTTGTATAGTGCGCGTCGCCCGCCCGGGTGGCGAAATGGTAGACGCAGCGGACTCAAAATCCGCCGCCGCGAGGCGTGTCGGTTCGACTCCGACCCCGGGCACCACCCCTATACCAGCGTTGCCGCCAGGCGCGCTTCGTCGAGAACGAGGCCGAGGCCCGGGGCGTCGCCGAGGGCGAACCAGCCATCCTTGGCCGACAGGGCGGCTGCGAGCGGGTAGTCGCGGCGCGCGAGCGACCATTCGGGGGGGTCGTAGGGCCATTCGAGCCAGGCCGCCTCGCCGATCCCGGCCGTCAGGTGGGCGTTGGCCAGCACGCCCGCGCCGTTGGTCCAGCTGTGGGGGGTGAAGGCAAGCCCCGCCTCTCGCGCCATCAGGGCGACCCGGCGCAGGCCGGTGATCCCGCCCACCAGGGCCACGTCGGGCTGGAGGATGTCGAGGCAGCGCCCCTCGATCAGGTCGCGGAACTCGTGCAGCTCGCGGGTCATCTCACCCCCCGCGATGCGGATCGGGGTCGCGGCGCGCAGGGCCGCCATCCCGGCACGATCGGCGCGGTGCAGCGGCTCTTCCATCCAGTGGATGCCGAGCGGCTCCAAGGCGCGCGCGACCTGGAGCGCATCCTTGAACGTCCAGGGCGCCGCCGTGTCCCAGGGCATCCGCCAGCCCTGGTTGCAGTCCACCATCAGCTCAAGCCGGTCGCCCACCCGGGCGCGGATCGCCTCGAGCGCCCGCACGTCGTCCCGCCAGCCGCCCCGGCCCCCGAGCGACGATGTGAAGCGGACCTTCATGGCGGGGAACCCCTCGGCCAGAAACCGCTCCGCCGTCTCGACCATCGCACCCGGGTCGCGCAGCACGCCGGACGAGGCGTAGAGCTGGACCCGGTCCGCGCGCCCGCCGAGCATCCGCCAGACCGGCTCGCCGGTGATCTTGCCCGCCAGGTCCCAGAGTGCGAGATCGAGCGGCCAGCAGCGGCCATAGTGGAACTGGAGATGCGACAGCACCTCGTAATGCCGCTCCAGGTGCCGGGGATCCTGTCCGATGAAGAGATCCTCGTGCCCCGCGAACCCGTGCATCAGGTCGCCCGAGCCCACCCCCTCGCGCCCGTCGGTGTCGCGCACCCGCACGATGGTCGCGTCGAAGGCGCGGCGCGGGCGGCCGTCCCAGGAGGCCTTGAACGGCGGGTCGAGCGGCAGGCGGTGCTGGGTGATCGTGATCGACGCGATGCGGCTCATGGCGGGTCCCCCTCAGGCCAGGGCGAGCAGGCGTGCGGCGATGTCCGGGGCGACCGCGGCGAAATCGCCCGGCGTGCGGCGCAGCATCGGTGCATTCTCCGGTGCCGCGATCTCGGCGAGAAGGGCGGGCACGTCGTGCCCCCCGAACCCCACGGGCAGCCGCCGGTCCACCCCTGCTGCATCCATCAGCGCGGTGACGAAGCCGGGCAGGGCATCGGTCCCGGGAAGCCCCAGCGCCGCCGCAGCCGCGACCAGCCCCGGGCTGCGCTGCGCGATCCGCCAGGGCAGCGTCAGTTCGAACGCGAGTGCGGTCGCGAGCCCGTGATGGACGGGCGCAAGCCCCGCCAGCGCATGCGACAGGTTGTGGGCGACCGCCGTGCCGCAGGCATCGATGGCCATGCCCGCCAGGCCCGAGCCCAGCAGGAGCGCACCCCGGGCGTCCAGGTCGGCCCCGTCGGCCACGGCCCGGGGCAGGGCGCCTGCGATCCGGGCCAGGGCAGGGTGGGCAACCAGATCCGCGCCGGGATGGGAATCGGTGTTCGTGCACGCCTCGAACGCATGGACGAACGCATCCATCCCCGTCCAGGCGGTCAGCGTGGCGGGCAGGCTCATGGTGAGCGTGGGGTCCATCAGCACCAGATGGGGCTTCGTCTCCGCGCCCCAGATCCAGCTCTTTTTCCCCTCGGCGCTCGAAAAGATGTTGGTGGCGGAAAACTCCGACCCCGTCCCCGCAGTGGTGGGAAGCGCGATCATCGGCAGCCCGTCGCGCGGCAGCGGCCGGGCGGCGAGGCAGTAGGCGGCGGCGGGGGCGTCGGCTTGGGCAAGCACGGCCGCACATTTGGCGAGGTCGAGCGTCGAGCCCCCGCCCACCCCGATCACGATCCCCGCCGCGCGCGCGGCCGTAATCGCGGTGTCGAGATCCGTCAGCTTCGGCTCGCCCGCGAAATCCGCATAGACCGACGTCTCGATGCCCTCGGCCAGCAATGCCTCGCGCATCCGGCCCACCAGCCCCGCCGCGACCCAGTAGGGGTCCGCCACGATCAGCGCATGAGGCCCGAACGCGATCGGGGCCGCGAAGGCGCCGATTTCGTCCGCCAGACCCTCGCCGAACTTCCAGGCCGGGCTGGCCGACATCTCGAACCGCATGAACCGCTCCCCGACTTCCGCCCCAGCAAACCGCAAACCGGGGCGAAGGCTCGCCCGAAAGCGACGGTGGCCGCGTCGCCTTCGACGGGGCCGAGGCGGGACCAAAGGCGGGACGCGCACCCCCGTAGAGAACCGGTGTCGTGAACCGGCAAGGAAACTGTCGGGAACAGGTGCGGGCGCACCGGGTGGCGCCCGTAGGCTGCCCGACGATGGACGCGGGGTCCGGTGACGGAGGGTTCGGCGATGAAATCGCAGGCGCGGGTGGTGGTGATCGGGGGCGGCGTGGTCGGGGCGTCGGTGCTCTATCACCTCACCAAGCTCGGCTGGTCGGACGTGATGCTGGTGGAGCGGTCG
This sequence comes from Paraoceanicella sp., assembly GCA_031399375.1. Classification (GTDB taxonomy): domain Bacteria; phylum Pseudomonadota; class Alphaproteobacteria; order Rhodobacterales; family Rhodobacteraceae; genus Paroceanicella. The sequence continues at coordinate 12,463 of JANNOT010000093.1, read as the reverse complement.
GAGCTGACGAGCGGGTCCACCTGGCACGCCGCGGGCGGGTTCCACACGCTCAACGCCGACACCAACATGGCGGCACTCCAGGGCTACACCATCCGGCTCTACCGCGAGCTAGAGGCGATCACGGGCCAGTCCTGCGGTCTGCATCATGTGGGCGGGATCACCATCGCGACCACGCCCGACCGGCTCGACTACCTCAAGGCCGAGCGGGCCAAGCATCGCTACATGGGCCTCGACACCGAGATCATCGGGCCGGAGGAGATCGCCCGCCGCTCGCCCATCACGAATGTGGACGGCGTGCTGGGCGGGCTCTACGACCCGCTCGACGGGCACCTCGACCCCTATGGCACCACCCATGCCTATGCCAAGGCCGCGCGGATGGCGGGGGCGGAGATCGTGCTGCGCAATCGCGTGACTGCGCTGCGGCAGGGCGCCGATGGCTGGGACGTGGTGACCGAACAGGGGACGATCGTCGCCGAGCATGTGGTCAATGCCGCCGGCCTCTGGGCGCGCGAGGTGGGGGCGATGGCGGGGGTCTACCTGCCGCTGCACCCGATGGAGCACCAGTATTTCGTGACCGACGACATTCCGGAGGTCTATGAGCGTGGCGAGGAACTGCCCCATGTGATGGATCCCGCGGGCGAGACCTACCTGCGCCAGGAGGGCCGCGGCCTCGTCATCGGGATCTACGAGCAGAAGGCGGTGCCCTGGGCCGTGGGCGGCACGCCGTGGGAGTTCGGGCACGAGCTTCTGAACGACGATCTCGACCGCGTCGCCGAGCCGCTCGAGGCCGCGTTCCGCCGCTATCCCTGCCTCGGCCGCGCCGCGATCAAGCGCACGATCAACGGCCCCTTCACCTTCGCCCCCGACGGGAACCCGCTGGTGGGGTCGATCCCGGGCAAGCCGGGTCTGTGGTCCGCCTGCGCGGTGATGGCGGGGTTCAGCCAGGGCGGCGGCGTCGGCCAGTCGCTGGCCGAATGGATGGTCGAGGGCGAGCCCGCGCGCGACATCTTCGCTATGGACGTCGCGCGCTTCGGCGACTGGACGGGGCCGGACTGGACGCGCCTGAAGGTGACCGAGAACTACCAGCGGCGCTTCTCGATCTCCTACCCCAACGAGGAGCTTCCCGTGGGCCGCCCGCTCGAGACCACGCCGGCCTGGGGCCTCTGGGACGCGCGGCGCGCGGTCTGGGGGCAGGGCTACGGGATGGAGCACGCGAACTACTTCGCCCCCGAGGGCGCGCCGCGCCACGAGACGCCGTCTTTCCGCCGCTCCAACGCCCATGACGCCATCGGGGCGGAATGCCGGGCTGTCCGCACGGCCGTGGGGATCAACGAGATCCACAATTTCGGCAAGTATCTCGTGACGGGGCCCGAGGCGGTCGGCTGGCTCAACCACCTCATGGCCAACCGCGTGCCCGAGGTGGGGCGCATGGCACTGACCCCGATGCTGAGCCCCGCGGGCAAGATCATCGGTGATTTCACCATGGCACGGCTCGGCGAGGCGGAGGTGCAGCTGACCGCGAGCTATTCCGCCCAGAGCTTTCATATGCGCTGGTTTCTCGCCCACCAAATGGACGGGGTGGAGATCCGCAACGTGTCCAGGGAGCGGCTCGGCTTCCAGATTGCGGGGCCGAACGCCCGCGCGGTCCTGGCCGTGGCAACCGGGGCCGATGTGTCGAACGCGGCGTTTCCGTTCCTGAGCGTGCGGCAGCTGTCCATCGGGCATATCCCCGTGCTGGCGGCGCGCGTCAGCTACACGGGCGACCTCGGCTATGAGCTTTACGTACGGCGCGAGCACCAGGTGGGGCTTTTCCACGCGCTGATGGCGGCGGGCGAGCCCCATGGGATCACCCCGTTCGGGATGCGGGCGATGATGAGCCTGCGCCTCGAAAAACCCTTCGGCTCGTGGATGCGCGAGTACCGGCCGGATTACACGCCCGCCGAAACGGGGCTCGACCGGTTCATTTCGTGGAGAAAGAACGATTTCGTCGGGCGCGATGCGGCGCTGCGGCAACGCGAGACCCCGCCGGCGCGCCGCCTGACAAGCTTCGTGGTCGATGCGGACGACGCGGATGTGGTAGCCTACGAACCGATCTTTGACGCAGACTCGGTCGTGGGCTTCTGTACCTCGGGCGGGTATGCCCATCACGCCGGTGCGTCCGTCGCGCTCGGCTTCCTGCCGCGCGAGCGGGTGGAGGACGGGGCGGCGTTCACCATCGAGATCCTGGGCGAGCGGCGGCCCGCACGGGTGCGCACCGCCCCGCTGTTCGACCCCGAGGCCGCGCGCATGCGCGGCTGATGCGCCGCGCGGCCCGTCGGGCCCGATGACCCGAGGAGACGCCGCGTGCCCCGTCAGCCGCCCCCCCACCCGGCACTCGAGGCGCTCGCGATGGCCGCGCGCGCGGGGTGGATGGACCGGCGCGAATTCCTCGGGCTCGCCACCGCGCTTGGCGCGAGCGCGGCCTGTGCCTACGGGTTGATCGGCCTTTCGGCACCGGGCGTGGCGCGGGCGCAGATCACGGGCGCGCGCTTGCGGGTGCAAATGGAGGTGCGCAGTCCCGACGACCCGCGCACCTTCGCCTGGTCCCAGGCCGCGAACATCGCGCGCGGCGTCTGCGAGCCGCTGGTGCGCTACACCCGCAACTTCACGTTTCAGCCGTGGTTGCTGGCGGGTTGGGACGTGTCCGCCGATGCGCGCCAGTACCGCCTGCGGCTGCGCCCAGGCGTGCGCTGGTCCAATGGCGACGGGTTCGGCGCCGATGACGTGATCTACAACCTCGCCCGCTGGTGCGAGCGCGATGCGCCGCGCAACTCGATGGCCACACGGCTCACCTCGCTGATCGACCCCGCAACCGGGCGGCTGGCCGCGGGTGCGGTCACCCGGGTCGACGACCTGACGGTCGATCTGACCTGCGCGCAATCGGACGTGTCGATCATCCCCGGGCTGGCGGATTACCCCGCGCTGGTGGTCCATCCCGGCTTCGATGCGGGCGGCGCGGACCTCGCTGCCGCGGCCGTGGGGACCGGGCCCTACACGCTCGAGGCGGTGGAGACGGGCCGGGCGGCAGAACTGGTGCGGCGGGCGGGCTGGTGGGGGGGCACGGTGCCGGTCGAACGCGTCGGCTATGTCGATCTCGGCGCCGATCCCGATGCGATCATCGCCGCCGCCGAGGCGGGTGCGATCGATGCGACCGACCAGTCCACCGGCCCCCTGATCGACAGCCTGAGCCGCATCGGGTGGGAGATGTCGGTGGCCGAGACCTCTGCCACCCTGGTCATCCGCGCCAACCAGCGCATCGTCCCCTATGCCGACCGCCGCGTGCGCCTGGCGCGGCAGCGCGCGGTCGATACCGCGATCGTGCTCGAGCTGGGGAATGGCGGGCGCGGCACGGTGGCCGAGAACCATCACGTCGCCCCGATCCATCCCGACTACGCCACGTTGCCCCCACAGGCCCGCGACCCCGCGCGCGCGCTATCGCTCTTGGAGGAGGCGGGGGTTGCGGGGTTCGAGTTCGACCTGGTCGCAAGCGAGGAGCCCTGGCAGCGCGATACCTGCGACAGCATCGCGGCGCAGGTCCGCAATGCCGGTCTGACCATCCGCCGCACCAGCGTGGCGCCAGAGGCGGTGCGCACCGGCTGGCGCGATTTCGCGCTGTCGGCGACCGAATGGAACATGCGCCCGCTGGGGGTGCAGACGCTCGCCCTCGCCTACCGCTCGGGCGTGCCCTGGAACGAGACGGGGTTCGCGAACCCCGAGTTCGACGCAAAGCTCGACCAGGCGCTTGCGCTTGCGGACCCCGAGGCGCGCCGGGCCGTGATGGGCGAGCTGCAGCGCATCCTCCAGGACGAGGGCGTCATCCTCCAGCCCTACTGGCGGTCCGTCTATCGCCACGTCCGCCCCGGCGTGCGGGGGATGGAGATGCACCCGACCTTCGAGCACCACCACGATCTCTGGTCGGCGGACGCCTGACGCTTTGCGTTGAACGCATCGTCCCCCCGTCGCAGGATGGGCGGAACCGAAGGGGGGCCCATGCCGACCGACACCGCCGCGCCGATCCTGGAGATCGACAAGCTCTGCATCAGCTTTTTCACCAAGGCGGGCGAGATCCCGGCCGTCATGGATTTCTCGGTAAAGGTGATGCCGGGCGAGGCGGTCGGGCTCGTTGGGGAATCGGGATGCGGGAAATCCACCGTGGCGCTTGGCGTGATGCGCGACCTGGGGGTGAACGGTCGGATCGTGGGCGGGTCGATCAGGTTCAAGGGCCGCGATCTGGGCACCCTGGCGCCCGAGGACCTGCGCCGGATCCGCGGCAACGAGATCGCGATGATCTACCAGGAGCCGATGGCGAGCCTGAACCCCGCGATGCGGATCGGCGCGCAGCTGATGGAGGTGCCGATGATCCATCAGGGGGTATCGGCAGAGGCGGCGCGCGCGATGGCGCTCGACGTCGTGACGTCCGTGCGCCTTCCCGACCCGGAGCGGATCCTGAAGGCCTATCCCCACCAGCTGTCGGGCGGCCAGCAGCAGCGCATCGTGATCGCCATGGCGCTGATGTCCAAGCCTGCCCTGCTGATCCTGGACGAGCCGACCACGGCGCTCGATGTGACGGTCGAGGCGGGGATCGTCGATCTCGTCAAGGAGCTGGGCGCCAAATACGGCACCTCGATGCTCTTCATCAGCCACAACCTCGGCCTCGTGCTCGACGTGTGCGACCGGCTCTGCGTGATGTATTCGGGCGAGGCGGTGGAGACGGGATCGATCAGGGATGTGTTCGACCGGATGCGCCACCCCTATACCCAGGGGCTCTTCCGTTCGATCCCGCTGCCGGGCGCGGACAAGACCACGCGGCCGCTGATCTCGATCCCCGGCAATTTTCCGTTGCCGCATGAACGCCCGCCCGGCTGCAATTTCGGTCCGCGCTGCGGATACTTCGCGGCCGGGCGCTGCGACGCGGCCGAAATTGCGATGGTCCAGGTGGAGGGCGATGCCCGGCACGAGACGCGGTGCATCCGGACGAGGGAGATCGACTGGGACGCCCCGCCCCCGCGCAAGGCCGATGTGGCGCGGACCGCCCCCGGCGACGTGGTGCTGCGGGTGGACAACCTCAAGAAATACTACGAGGTCAAGCGCGGGGCGATGTTCGGGTCGGGCGTGACGCAGGTGGTCAAGGCCAACGAGACCATCAGCCTGGAGGCGCGCGAGGCGGAGACGCTGGCGATCGTCGGCGAATCGGGCTGTGGCAAGTCCACGCTCGCCAAGGTCCTGATGGGGCTGGAGACGGCAACCGAGGGGCGGATCATGCTCGCCAACCTCGCCATCCAGGACACGGGGATCGAGAAGCGCGACACCTCGACCGTCTCCTCGATCCAGATGGTGTTCCAGAACCCGTTCGACACGCTCAACCCCAGCCAGACGGTGGGGCGCCAGATCATCCGGGCACTGGAGATTTTCAACGTCGGCGCAAACGCGGATGAGCGCGAGGCGAAGATGCTCGACCTGCTCGACCTCGTGAAGCTCCCCCGCGCCTTCGCAAAGCGCCGCCCGCGCCAGTTGTCGGGCGGGCAGAAGCAGCGCATCGGCATCGCGCGCGCCTTTGCGGGCGGGCCGAAGGTGGTGGTGGCCGACGAGCCGGTCTCGGCGCTCGACGTCTCGGTCCAGGCGGCGGTCACCGATCTGCTGATGGACATCCAGCGCCAGAGCCGGACGACCATGCTCTTCATCTCGCACGATCTCTCCATCGTGCGTTACCTGGCGGACCGGGTGATCGTCATGTATCTCGGCCATGTGGTGGAGATCGGGACGACCGACCAGGTGTTCTCGCCCCCCTATCACCCCTATACCGAGGCGCTCCTGTCGGCGGTGCCGATCGCCGATACGAGGGTGCGAAAGAAACGCATCATCCTGGAGGGCGATATCCCGTCGGCGATGAACCCGCCGCCCGGTTGCCCATTCCAGACAAGGTGCCCGCACAAGCCGGAGGTACCGGACGCGCTCTGCGAGCGCGAGATGCCCCCGGTGCGCGACCTGGGTGCAGGACACCAGATCAAGTGCCATTTGTCCGACGCCATCCTGAACCGGATGGCGCCGGTCATCGAGATCGCCTGAGGCCGGGAGCTGCCCCCCGCCCGGCGGTACGGTCAGGCCGCGCGGCGGCGCAGCAGGGCAAAGCCGCCGAGGGCGGAGCCGAGCAGCAGGAGGCTCGCGGGCACCGGCACCGCGCTGGTCACCTCTGCGGCGCTGAGGTAGTACTGCTCGTTGTTGAACGCGAGCAGGAGCTGGTCGCCCGCCTTCAGCAGGACGTCGATCGCCACCGAGCCGAACTTGGCATTGGAGAGCGCGAGCGAGGTCCAGGTGCTGCCGCTGTCGAACGAGATGTCGAAGAGGTCGCTGGCATCGAACTGGCCTTCATTGGGGTGGTTCTCGCCCCGGAACGACAGCGAGTTGACGGTCACGTCCTCGGCGAAGCTGATCCCGAGGATCTCCCCGGTGGTCAGGTTGTCATCGCTCGACGGATTGCACTGGGCCGAGGCCGTGACGACCTTGCACACGCCGACGCCGGCCGAGTTGCGGTCGAGATAGGCGAAGGGCGACGCCCCGGTGATGCCGGTCGCAGCGGACCCGGCATAGCCCGCGAGCGTCGTCGCGATCGGGACGTAGGTCGCGTCGAAAATCGTGTTGGCGACGAACTGGCCCTCGATCGCCGTCTCGCCGCTCACATTGTCGGTAAATCCGAGGAAGTCGAGGGTCGCGGCCTGGGCCGGGACGCTGGACAGGGCCGCAACGGCGGCCAGGCCGGCCGGAGCCAGCAGGGACAGGAAACGCATGGAAAGTACCTCGCACTGATCAACGCAAACGCGTCGCAACTGGGAACACATGACGCCGCACCCCACGCACGACGCCGTACCCAACACTGCCGCAAACCCGGAGAACCGTCAATTGGACGCAGATTTTTCCGGCCCCCGTTAACCCAACTTCAGCGATTGACACCCGGATTAAGGATTCGGCAACGCCTCAGGCGCATCGATGGACCCGGGTAGGGGTACCCTGGGTTGTGTGCGCGACGGAGGAGAGCGGGCCATGGACAATGTCGGATCGGCCGGGGGCGGCGCCCTTGCGGCGATGGCAGCGCGCCGCGATGCGGAGGTCGCGCCGCCGCCGCTGCCCAAGACGGTCACCCAGGCCATCGCGGAATTCCGCGAAAGCGAGGTGCGCGGCCGGGTGAAGGGTGCGGCGCCGGAATTCACCGAACAGCTTGCGGATATCCGAAAGGCCGATCCCGAGGCGTTCAAGCAGCCGAGCCCCCTGGCGCGCGGCGTGCTGACCGAAAGCCTGATCGACAGCGTGACCCGCATCCGCAACATCGAGGCGGTGGGGGCCACCGCCGATCTCCAGCGCAAGCAGGACGAGGCACGCGCGGCCTATTTCCAGACCCAGCAGGGCGGGGCGCCACAATCGACGGTCGCCCGGCTCTTCGGCGCCTGACGCGGCGCAGGGACGGGCAATGATCACCCGCGGACCCACGGGACCGAAGCCGACCGGGGGTGCCCGGCCCCGCAGCGGTGCCCCCGAGGCGGGACTGCCCGAGGACGAGGGCACGATCGAGGATGCCGTGGCGCTCGAGGTCGAGCCGCCGCCCGCACCCCGGGGGGGGAGCGAGCGTGGAACCGGGGGGCGACCCGGGGCGTCGGGGCACCCCCGGCGGCCGGTCCGCCCGGTGCCGGTCCCTCCCCTGAGCGTGGCCGAACTCGGGTACGCCGGTGCGGCACGCGCGATGGAGCCCCCCGAACGGCCCGCCTTCGCCCTGCGGCGTTGACGGCAAGGAGACCGAGCCGCCAGGCCCGCCGGCTCGCCATCCGGAAGGGAAGCGGCCAGAGCAGGCGGGGGCCAGAACAGGCGGGGGCCAGCACGGGTGACGGCGCGCCACGGGGACGCGCCGGCTGATGCAGCGGGAGCGCAGATTATGACACTTTCGGTCCTCGGCGATGTTGGTGCCCGGCTGGTGCAGGGTCAGGGCGTGTCGCGCGCCGCGGGATCGCTCGGCCAGACGATCGAGGCCCAGCGCGCCACGGTCGCGCCCCAGACGACAACGCCGCAGCCGACCGCGCTGTCCTACCGCGACGCGCTGGGGACGCTCATCGCCCGCTTCCCCGTCGCCCTCGCGCCGATCGAGGACGAGAGCACGGCCGCGACGGAGCGGACGGAGCCCGACCGGGCGCCCGGGCAGGAGCCGCCCGTCGATCCGGTCCCGCGGCGGACCTAGCGCCGCGGATCAGCGGGCGCGCTGGCCGAACAGGATCCTCTGCGCCTCGCGGTCGTCCTGCAGCGATGTCGACCGCGCGTCCTTGGCCACGGCCCGGCCCGCCTGGACGGCCGGGCGGGCATGGACGCGGTCGAGCCACGCCTTCATGTTCGGGAATTCGGCGATGTCCTGGCCCTGGTTCTCCCACAGGCCCGCCCAGGGCCAGATCGCCATGTCTGCAATGGAATAGTCGCCCGCCACGTAGTCCCGGTCCGCCAGGCGCTTGTCCAGCACGCCGTAGAGCCGGTTGACCTCGTTGCGGTAGCGGTTCTGGGCATAGGGCAGGACCTGCGGGGGGTCCATGGCGGGGGCATAGGTCAGGAAATGGTGGGTCTGCCCGGCCATCGGCCCGACGCCGCCCATCTGCCACATCAGCCACTGCTCGACCTCGGCCTGCGCGCGCGGGGTGGCGCCGCCGAAGCGACCGGTCTTGCGCGCAAGATAGAGCAGGATCGCCCCGGACTCAAAGATCGCGATCGGCGCACCGTCCGGCCCCTCGGGATCCTCGATCGCAGGCATGCGGTTGTTGGGTGCGATCTTCAGGAAATCGGGCGCGAACTGCTCGCCGGTGCCGATGTTCACGAGCCTGACCTCGTAGGGCAGGCCCATTTCTTCGAGGGCGATGGTGATCTTCCAGCCATTGGGCGTGGGCCAGTAATGCAGCACGATGGGGGCGGTCATGGCGGTCTCCTGCCGGGATGGTGGCCGAGGCTACGGGGCGGGGACCGCGGCGGCTGTGACCCTGCGCACAGACAGCCGTCAGGTTCCGCGTGCCCGCCGCCCGGGAAGGGTGAGCGACCCGGCGCCGGGCAACCGGGGCAGGGGGCCGAGCCGGGACCAGCGCGGCTCCTGTTCCATCAGCGCGGGCGCACCGCGCAACGCCGCGACCGACCAGATCGGCCGATCGCGCAGGATCCGCGCGTAAAGCGTCATCGCGCCGGGAAGGGTGTAGAACCCCCAGTGGCAGATCCGCCGGTCGGGGGCCGCGAGCGCCACGCCCCGGCTGCGCGCAAAGAGCCGCATGCCCGGGCTGTCGATCTGCAGCGTCATCCAGTTGCGCACCCGTGGCAGGCCGCGGGCAAGCGCATGGTCCGCCCCGGGGCCGCCGGGTGCCGCGGCCTCGAAAAGCGCGTCATAGACATCGTTGGCGCGGGCCGTGATCGAATAGACCTCTGGCCGGGCGGTGGCGGGGGCGCTCGCGCAGGCGGCCTCGGCCCGGCCCGCGAACTCCGCCCCGCCCAGCAGGATCAGCCGGCCGAGTGCTGCCCCCCCCGCGTCCGACAGCCGGGGCAGGGCGCAGAGCGCGACCCGGGCGCCGAGGGAATGGGCGAGGATGTCGACCGGCCGCCCCGGCGCGCGCGCAGCGATGGCCTCGATCAAGGCTGCGAGCGCAGCACCGGTTTCGCCCGCGCGCTGGTAGGCGTCGGCGAAGCGGCCGAGGGGCGCGCGGGCTGACCAGCCGAGGCCGATGGAGAGGCCCTCCTCCAGTCCCGCCCCGCCAAAACCGAGCGCGCGGGGCCACGAGATCAGCTTGCGCGACGCCCGCCCCGGCTGGGCTGCGTAGAGCAGCCGGTGGGGATCGTGCCGGTGCGCGGCGGGATCGAAGCGAAAGCCGTGGACGAGGATGACGAGCGGAGCGCAGGAGGGTAGCGCGGGCAGCACCGCATCGAGCGCGTCGGTCCACGCGGCGCCCTGCCCGACCAGCTCAAGCCCTGCCGGGCCTGCTGTCACCGCAAGATGCGCCATCGGGACATTGCCTCGTGTTTGCTGCTCTGATCGCAACAAACCCCAAGACTGCGACCTCGCGGTTACGCTTCCATGACCGCGCGGTGACAAACCGCGCGATTTGTCACGAATTCACGTCTAAAGGTTAATGAACTGTCAATATTCGACGACCGCGCGGATGCTCTTGCCTTCGTGCATCAGATCAAAGCCGTGGTTGATCTGGTCAAGGCTCAGGCGATGGGTGATCATGGGGTCGATCTCGATCTTGCCCTCCATGTACCAGTCCACGATCTTCGGCACGTCGGTCCGGCCCCGCGCGCCGCCGAAGGCCGTGCCCTTCCACACCCGGCCGGTGACGAGCTGGAACGGCCGCGTCGCAATCTCGGCGCCCGACGGCGCCACGCCGATCACGATGGACTGGCCCCAGCCGCGATGGCATGCCTCGAGCGCCTGGCGCATCACCCGGACGTTGCCCGTGCAGTCGAAGGTGTAGTCGGCGCCGCCGATCTGGTCCGCCCCGCGCTTGGTGAGGTTCACGAGATAGGGGACAAGCTCGCCCTCCACCTCGCCCGGGTTCACGAAATGGGTCATGCCGAAGCGTTCGCCCCATTCCTTTTTCCCCGGGTTCAGGTCCACCCCGATGATCATGTCTGCGCCCGCCAGCCGCAGCCCCTGGATCACGTTCAGCCCGATGCCGCCCAGGCCGAACTCGATGGCGGTCGACCCGATCTCGACCTTGGCGGTGTTGATGACCGCGCCGATGCCGGTGGTCACGCCGCAGCCGATGTAGCAGACGCTGGCGAAGGGCGCGTCCTCGCGGATCTTCGCCACCGCGATCTCGGGCAGGACGGTGAAGTTCGCGAAGGTCGAGCAGCCCATGTAGTGCCGGATCGGGTCGCCATCGAGCGTGGTGAAGCGCGAGGTGCCGTCGGGCATCAACCCCTGGCCCTGGGTCCCGCGGATCGCGGTGCAGAGATTGGTCTTTCGCGACTGGCAGGACGGGCATTCGCGACATTCGGGGGTGTAGAGGGGGATGACATGGTCCCCTGGCTTTACGCTCTTCACCCCGGCGCCGACCTCGCGCACGATGCCTGCGCCCTCATGGCCGAGGATGGCGGGAAAAAGCCCCTCGGGATCCGCGCCAGAGCGGGTGAACTCGTCGGTGTGGCAGAGGCCGGTTGCCATGATCTCCACCAGGACCTCGCCCGCGCGGGGCCCCTCCAGGTTGACCTCGGTCACCTCCAGCGGCTCTCCTGCGGCGAGGGCGAGGGCGGCGCGGGTTCTCATGGCAGGGTCCTTCCCGTGGATTTCGCGCGCACGATGCGCGATCCGGCGCCGGCGCGCAACGGGATCAGATCGTGGCGGGATCGTCCGCCCGCCGGGCGCCCACATCGGTCCAGACCACCTTCTCGCCCCGCGCCGCCGCACGGTCCAGCCGGGCGAGGTGGATGTCGAGCGCGCGCCCCTTCACGAACGGAAAGCCGAGCGGGTCGAGCCCGTTCCAGGGCAGGAACGGGTTGCGGCGCAGGTAGCCGTGCAACTCGATCCGCAGGGTCGGACGGGGGCTGACGGACCGGGCGTGAAAGCCGAAGGTGTCGGCCACCACAAGCGTGTTCGCCCGGACCGCCATGCGCCGGGGCTGGGGCAGGCCGAGCGTCGCGAGCGCGTCCGGCCGGATCCGGAACGACCCGAACCGATGATGCGCCCGGCTGTCGCCCGCAGCCGTCAGGCTTTGGTCGTATTCCCAGGCCAGCCGTGCGTCGGTCAGCCGGTGCGATCCGGGGACGAAGAGGAACGGCCCGTCATCGTCCGACACGTCGCCGAGAAAGAGCCAGAACTTTGCCGTCGCGTGGAACGTGTCGGCGTGAAGGTCGGTCTGCGGATCGGCGGCACCGCGATGGGGCTCGGCGATCACGGACTGGATGAAATGGATCGGCTGGCCGGAGCGGCCCGCGGCATAGCCGGTCAGCGCGGTCAAGCGCGGATCGCGCACCGCGGCCACCGCGAGGGGAAGCAGCCCGCGGGTCTTTTCGGTCAGCGGGATCATCCGGGTCACGGTCTGGCCCTGCCGCATCTCGCGCGCCGGGTAAGCCGCGCCGAACACCTCCGCGCGCAGCGCGGCGAAGGCGTCGGGGGCGAGGTAATCCTCGATCAGGAAGAACCCGTCGCGGTCGAAGGCCGCCCGCAGGTTCGGGGCGATGCGCGCGGCCATCTGCGCGCGGCGGAACGCCGCTGCACGCGCCGCGAGGGCGACGCGCGTGCGGTGCAGTCCCATCCGGTTCAGCCGGGGCGAGCCGATCAGCGGGTTCTTGGCAAAGGATTTCTCCTGCCCCAGAACCCCGAGCGTCCAGCCCACCGCCTTTAGCGGCATGAATCCGGCCATGTCGTATCTCCCCTCCCTGCGCGCCATGAGCCTATCACGCCCAATGTTCCCGCCAA
>JANNOT010000084.1:0-10396 GCA_031399375.1 Paraoceanicella sp. | reverse complement strand
ACGGCGACAAGGCCGCCGTGGATGCGATCCTCGATCATCCCGACATCATGGCGGTGGGCTTCGTCGGCTCCACCCCTATTGCCCAGTACATCTACGCCCGGGGCTGTGCGGCGGGTAAGCGCGTCCAGTGCTTTGGCGGGGCGAAGAACCACATGATCATCATGCCCGATGCCGATCTTGACCAGGCCGCCGACGCCCTGATCGGGGCGGGCTATGGGGCGGCGGGCGAGCGGTGCATGGCGATCTCGGTCGCCGTCCCCGTGGGCGAGCAGACCGCCGACGCGCTGATCGAGCGGCTCGTCCCGCGCATCGAGCGGCTGAAGATCGCCCCCTACACCGCGGGCGCCGATGTGGATTACGGGCCCCTGGTGACGCGCGAGGCACAGGCGCGGGTCCTCGGCCTCGTGGACCGGGGCATCGAGCAGGGCGCCACGCTCGTGGTCGATGGCCGGGGGTTCCGGATGCAGGGCTACGAGAACGGCTTTTTCGTCGGCGCCTGCCTGTTCGACCATGTCACGCGCGACATGGACATCTACCGCCAGGAAATCTTCGGCCCGGTCCTCTCGACCGTACGCGCCAAGACCTATGCCGACGCGCTCGCCCTCGCCATGGACCACGAATACGGCAACGGCGCCGCGATCTTCACCCGCGACGGCGACACCGCGCGGGATTTCGCGGCGCGCATTAATATCGGGATGATCGGGATCAACGTGCCGATCCCGGTGCCGCTGGCCTATCATACGTTTGGCGGGTGGAAGAAATCCGGGTTCGGCGACCTGAACCAGCACGGGCCGGATTCGTTCCGCTTCTACACCCGCACCAAGACGGTAACCGCCCGCTGGCCGAGCGGGATCAAGGAAGGGTCGGAGTTCGTGATCCCCACGATGCAGTGACACCGTGCGCCCGGCAGCCGAGCACGGCCGGGCACCAAACCGGAAATAGGGCTTGATCCGCATCCGGGACCGCCTATTGGTCGTGGGGTCCCAGTATCGGTTGGCGTAGCGCGACGTCGTGCATGTCGTTCGCTGGACCGTCGGCATCCGGCCCCCGGGGTCGGTACGGGAGGCGTGCCCGGTGCGGCGCCCTTCCGATCATCTGCGCCCACGTCGATGCACACCCCTGGAGGCTATCCTGATCAGTGCCGCGCAGTTCCATCCTGACCGCAGCGCGGTGATCGCCGCCGAAGAGCGCATCCGCGACCATGTCCGGCGGACGCCCGCGATCACGCTGCCCGGGGCATTCGGACTGGCGGGCGTGCTGCGCCTCAAGCTCGAATACCTCCAGCATTCCGGGTCGTTCAAGGCCCGGGGGGCCTTCAACGCGATGCTGTCGCAGCCGCTGCCCGACGCAGGCGTCATCGCCGCCTCCGGTGGGAACCATGGCGCGGCGGTGGCCTATGCCGCAGCGCGGCTCGGCACGCGGGCCGAAATCTTCGTGCCCGCCTCGGCCCCCGCGGTCAAGGTCGCGCGGCTGCGGGCCTACGGTGCGGACGTGATGCAGGGGGGGGCAAGCTATGCCGATGCGCTCGCCGCGTCCGAGGCGCGCGCGGCCGAAACGGGTGCGGCGCGCATCCATGCCTATGACGATCCGGCCGTGGTGGCCGGCCAGGGCACGGCCTTCGCCGAGCTTGCGCCCCCCGGTGCGGAGCCCGACACGGTGATTGTGGCCGTGGGCGGCGGGGGGCTGGTCGGGGGGGCGATGGCCTGGCTGGGCGGCCGGTCGCGGATCATCGCGGTAGAGCCGGACCGGGCACCGACGCTGCATAGCGCGCGCGCCGCGGGGGGGCCGGTGGACGTGGAGGTGGGCGGGATCGCCGCCGACTCGCTCGGCGCGCGGCGGATCGGTGGCATCTCCTTCAGCCTCGCCGCCCGGTACCTGACCGATGCTGTCCTCGTCCCCGACACCGCCATACTGGCCGCCCAGCGCAGGCTTTGGGACGAACTGCGCGTGATTGCAGAGCCGGGCGGCGCGACCGCGCTCGCCGCGCTTCTCTGCGGCGCCTACACGCCGGTACCGGGCGAAACGGTGGCGCTCCTGATTTGCGGCGCGAACACCGATCCCGGCGGGCTGTCCGCTTGACGCGGCGGTCTGCCCGACGCATGTGTCTAGCCTGTCTAGACAGGAGGGCCGGATGATGTGGCAGCTAGCGGACGCCAAGAACAAGTTCTCCGAAGTCTTCACCAGGGCGATGACGGAGGGCCCCCAGACCATCACCCGCCGCGGCGAAGCGGTGGTCGTGGTGTCGAAGGCGGAGTATGAGCGGCTGGCCGAACCAAGCCCGCGCATGACCTTCGGACAGTTTCTCGCCAGTGGCCCCAGCCTCGAGGGTGTCGATCTTGACCGCGACCGGTCCGAGGGACGCGACGTGGACCTGGGATGATCCTGCTGGACACGAATGTCGTGTCAGAGGTGCAGCATCCGCGGGGGGCACCCGGGGTGCGCCAGCGCGTCATCGCCACCGCCAACGCAGCCTTCATCTCGAGCATCGCTCTGAGCGAGCTCATCTTCGGGGTGCGAAGCCACCGCGACGCGGATCGTCGGCACGTGATGGAGGGGTTTTACCGGACCTTGCGGAAGGATTTCGCAAACCGCGTCCTGCCCGTGACGCTCGATATCGCCGAGATCACGGGTGAGATGCGCGCCGCGCGGCGCCTGGCGGGGCGCCCGCTCGCGCTTGCCGACGGGTTGATCGCAGCGACGGCAGTGGTGCACGGGCTCACCCTATGGACCCGCAACGCACGGGATTTCGACGGGCTCGGCGTGGCGCTCTTGGACCCGTGGGAGGATTGAGCATGGACTTCGCCCTGACCGACGAGCAGGCCGCCATCTTCGACATGGCGCGGGGGTTCGGGGCCGAGAAGATCGCCCCCCATGCCGCGCAGTGGGAACGGGATGCGACGATCCCCAAGGGCGTGCTGCGCGAGGCGGCGGCGCTCGGGATGGGGGCGATCTATGTGCGCGAGGACGTGGGGGGCTCGGCCCTCTCGCGCCTCGACGCCACGCTGATCTTCGAGGGACTGAGCATGGCCTGCCCCTCGGTCGCGGCGTTCCTGTCGATCCACAACATGTGCGGCTGGATGATCGACCGTTTCGGGTCCGACGACCTGCGCGCCCGCGTCCTGCCCGCGATGACGACGATGGAGAGGATCTGCTCCTACTGCCTGACCGAGCCCGGTTCGGGCTCGGACGCCGCCGCCCTGCGCACGCGGGCGGAGCGCACCAACGAGGGCTGGCGCCTGACCGGGACGAAGGCTTTCATCTCCGGCGGGGGATATTCCGAGCTCTACATCGTGATGGCGCGCTCGGGCGGGCCGGGCCCGAGGGGGATCTCGGCCTATCTTCTCGCGGACGGGACCGAGGGGCTCGGCTTCGGCGCGCCCGAGCGCAAGATGGGCTGGCTCGCCCAGCCAACGGCCGCGGTGCAGCTCGACGGCGCGCTTTCCACCGACCTGATCGGCGAGGAGGGGGCGGGGTTCCGCTACGCCATGGCCGGGCTCGACGGCGGGCGGCTGAACATCGCGGCCTCGGCGCTCGGGGCGGCGCAGACCGCGCTCGACCGCGCGCTGGCCTATGCGGGCGCGCGCGAGGCGTTCGGCCAGGCCATCGACCAGTTCCAGAGCGTGCAGTTCAAGCTCGCCGACATGGAGATCGAGCTTCAGGCCGCCCGCACCTTCCTGCGCCAGGCCGCATGGAAGCTTGACCAGGGGGCGGCAGACGCCACGAAGTTCTGCGCGATGGCCAAGCGCTTCGTGACCGACACCGCGTTCCGGGTGGCCAACGATGCGCTCCAGATCCATGGCGGCTATGGCTATCTGGCCGATTACGGGATCGAGAAGATCGTGCGCGACCTGCGCGTGCACCAGATCCTCGAGGGCACCAACGAGATCATGCGCCTGATCACCGCCCGCGCCCTGATGGCCGAGCGGGGATGAGCGCGGATGAGAGGGGCGACGAGCGACATCGACATCCGTGTCGAGGGACGGGCGGGGCGCATCACCCTGACGCGGCCCGGCGCGATGAACGCCCTGACCCACGCGATGGCGACCGAGATCGAACGCGCGCTGATCGCCTGGCGCGACGATGACGATGTCGGCCTCGTGCTGATCGACGGGGCCGGGCCACGCGCGTTCTGCGCGGGGGGCGATATCCAGGACCTCTACGCCACCGGTCG
This sequence comes from Paraoceanicella sp., assembly GCA_031399375.1. Taxonomy (GTDB): domain Bacteria; phylum Pseudomonadota; class Alphaproteobacteria; order Rhodobacterales; family Rhodobacteraceae; genus Paroceanicella. Next base: position 6,225 of record JANNOT010000084.1, on the reverse strand, counting down.
GGCGGGGGACTTCGCCTATGGCCGCCGGTTCTGGGCGGATGAATACCGGCTGAACGCGATGATCGCGGGCTATCCCAAACCCTATGTCGCGCTGATGCACGGGTTCGTCATGGGAGGCGGGGTGGGCATTTCGGCCCATGGCTCGCACCGCGTGGTGTGCGAGGACGCGGCGATCGCGATGCCCGAATGCGGGATCGGGCTTGTCCCCGATGTCGGCGGGTCATGGCTGCTGGCCCGCGCACCTGGTCGCCTGGGGGAATATCTCGGTCTGACCGGCGCGCGGATGGGTCCGGCGGACGCGATCCATGCGGGCTTTGCCGACGCGTTCGTGCCGCGCGACCGCTGGGGGCGGATGGTGGAGCGGCTCGTGGCCCGCGGGACCGCCGAGGCGGTGGGGGCGTTCGAGACCCCGCCCCCGCCCTCGGCCGTCGCCGCGCTCGAACCCGCGCTGTCGGCACCATTCGCATTGCCCGATGTGGACGCGATCCGCGCCGCGCTGTCCGGGGCGCGCCTCGCCGATCCGTCCTCGGCGGGCGCGCCCTCTGCCGACATGCCCCGGGCGGATGCACCCCTGGCCGATGCGCCCTGGGCTGCGGCGGCGCGCGCGGCGCTCGACCGCGCGTCCCCCCTGTCGCTCGCCTGTGCGCTTGCGATCATCCGCGCCGCGCGCACCCTGCCCCGGCTCGAGGATGCGCTCGCCCGTGAATACCGCTTCACCGCCCGCTGCATGGAGCATGGCGACTTTCTCGAGGGCGTGCGCGCCGCGGTGATTGACAAGGACCGCCGCCCGGTCTGGCGGGTGGAGGGCACGGCCGAACAGGTCGCGGCCATGCTGGCACCCCTGCTGCCGCACGACCTGCGCCTCGACGACCTGCGCCACGACTGACGGGCCGCCCCCGGGTGCGCGCGCGGGCACTAGGCCAGCACATGCCGGGACGCAGGGACAACCTCGCTCCGACCCGCAGCACCGGACCCCGGGCGGGCGCGTCGGCAGGCACCCCACGCCAGGGTCGCCCATGGGAAAACCGCGCCCCGACCGGCCCGCCGCCCCCGGCCTCCGCCGCTTGACCCGCCCGTCCTCGCCCGCCACAAGGGGCGCAAACGACAGCGAGGGGGGACGCGCCATGGACATCGGTTTCATCGGGCTCGGCAACATGGGCGCGCCGATGGCCGCGAACCTGCTGCGGGCCGGGCATCGCGTGACGGGGTTCGATGCGGCCGGGGTCTCGGTCCCCGGTGCGGATGTCGCGGGATCGGTGGCCGAGGCGGCGGCAGGGCGAGACGCGGTCATCACCATGCTGCCCGATGCCGCGGCCCTCGTCGCCGTGGCCCAGGCGGCGATCCCCGCGGCACGGGCCGGGGCGCTCTTCATCGACTGCTCCACCGTGGATGTGCAGAGCGCGCGCGAGGTCGCGGCGTCTGCGGCGATTGTCGGGCTGCGCCCGCTCGATACCCCGGTCTCGGGCGGGACCGGGGGGGCGCATGCCGGGACGCTCACCTTCATGGTCGGGGGCGACGCCGCGGATCTCGCCGCAGCCCAGCCGTTGCTGACGGCCATGGGCCGACGGGTCGTGCATTGCGGACCCGCGGGCAACGGCCAGGCGGCGAAGATCTGCAACAACATGATCCTCGGCATCTCGATGATCGCGGTCTGCGAGGCGTTCGTGCTCGCCGACCGGCTGGGGCTTGACCGGCAGGCGATGTATGACGTCGCCTCGACCTCGTCGGGGCAATGCTGGGCGCTGACGACCTACTGCCCCGCCCCGGGGGTCGGTCCGCAAAGCCCGGCCGACAACGACTATCGCCCCGGATTTTCATCCGCGCTCATGCTCAAGGACCTGGGGCTCGCCGCGGACGCGATCAAGGCCACCGGCGCCCCGCTGGTCTTCGGCATTCTGTCGGCCTCCAGCTATCAGGACCTGGTCGATTCGGGCTGCGCGAACCGGGACTTCTCCTACATGCTGCCGTTCATCGCATCGCGCGCCGGATGACCGGCATAGCGGCGGGCCGGGCCGAGCGCGGCCCGCTCCGCGCAGCGGCCTGGATGGCGGGGACGATCGTGTCGTTCTCGGCCATGGCGATCGCGGGGCGAGAGGTCCAGGCAGAACTCGACACGTTCGAACTGATGTTCTACCGCTCCGTCGTCGCCCTGGTCGTGGTCGGGGCCATCGTGCTCGCCACCGGGCGGCGGGGCGAGCTTGCCACGCGCCAGCCCGCCCGCCATGCGCTGCGCAACCTGTGGCACTTCACCGGGCAGAACCTCTGGTTCTTTGCCATCGCAACGATCCCGCTCGGCCAGGCGGTGGCGCTCGAATTCACCAGCCCTATCTGGGTCACTCTGCTTGCCCCCCTGCTGATCGGCGAGGCGATGACGCGCGTGCGCCTGTTGGCCGCCCTGCTGGGCTTCGGGGGGGTGCTGATCGTGGCGCAGCCCGGGGTGACACCCCTTGGCTGGGGCCATGCGGCTGGGCTGGGGGCTGCGTTCTTCTTTGCGCTGACGACCCTGAACACCCGGGTCCTGACCCGGGCGGACAGCGTGCTCTGCGTGCTCTTCTGGATGTCGGCGGCCCAGACCATCGCGGGGCTGGCGCTCGCGCTGCCTGGCGGGATCCCCTGGCCCTCGGACGCGGCGCTGCCCTGGATGGGCGTCGTGGCCCTGACCGGGCTGACGGCGCATTACTGCCTCGCCACCGCCCTGACCGCGGCACCGGCGGCCGTGGTCGCACCGATGGATTTCGCCCGGCTCCCGCTGATGGCCCTGGCGGGGGCGATGCTCTATGCCGAACCGGTCAGCCCGTGGGTGCTGCTCGGCGCGGCCCTGATCCTGGCGGGAAACCTGGCAAGCCTGCGGGCCGAGGCGCGCGGCGCGGCCCCGGGGGCTTCCCCCCCGCCCAAGGGGCATGCTAGAGCGCCCTCGAACCAGACCGAACGCGGGAGCGCCCCATGAACATCGACAAGATCCCGGCGGGCAAGAACCCGCCCTCGGACATCAACGTGGTCATCGAGATCTCGGGTGGCGCCAATGGCGGCCAGCCGGTGAAATACGAGATCGACAAGGAGTCGGGCGCGGTCTTCGTGGACCGCATCGTGAACACGGCGATGTTCTACCCCTGCAACTACGGGTTTGTGCCCAACACGCTCCATGCCGATGGCGACCCTACGGACGTGCTGGTGATCTGCGACTTCCCGCTTCAACCCGGCACTGTCATTCGCTGCCGGCCCATCGGCGTGCTGAAGATGGAGGATGACGGCGGCATGGACGACAAGCTGATCGCGGTCCCGCACGAGAAGACCGATCCCTTCCAGGCCCATATCCAGAAACTCGACGACGTGGCGCCCAAGACGCGCGAGCGCATCAAGCATTTCTTCGAGCACTACAAGGACCTCGAGGCGGGCAAGTGGGTCAAGGTGATCGGCTGGGGCGACAAGGCCGAGGCCGAGACGATCCTGCGCGCCTCCATGGATGCCATCGCGAAAGCTCCGTGAGCGGGCGCGCCACCGTCCGGCCCCCGGCGCACCCGCCCCAGGCAGGTCTGATCGGCTGTGCATCCGCTGCCCGACGGGTTGCGGATCCACCCCGGGCTTGACGTCCCACCGCCAGCCCGCGAACACTGGGTGCGTCGATGGGGGAGCCGCATGATGACCGACCTGATGACCCTGCCCGCCCGGTCAGGCCGCGCCGTCCGGCTCGATGCCGGGCAGGCCATCAAGATCGTGAACACCCATGGCAGCCAGGTCGTGGATACCTGGGCGTTCAACTCCAACGATCTGCGCGAATTCATGTCGATGGAGCATACGCGCCCAACGCTGGGCACGATCTTTCCCCGGGCGGGCATGAACCTTTACACCAACCGCCGCCGCCCGATCCTGAGCTTCGAGGCGGACACCTCGCCGGGCATCCATGACACCATCATGGCCGCCTGCGACGATTACCGCTACGGCCTGCTGGGCTGCACGGCCTATCACGACAATTGCACGGACAATCTCTATGCCGGGCTCGCGTTTCTCGGCATTACGCCACCCGAGGTCCCGAGCCCCCTGAACCTCTGGATGAACATCCCCGTGGCGCCGGACGGTGCGACGACCTGGGGCGAGCCCGTGTCGAGGCCGGGCGATTATGTCATCCTGCGCGCGGTCCTGCCCTGCATCGTGGCCCTGTCGGCCTGCCCGCAGGACATCCTGCCGATCAACGGCGCGGCGGGAAAGCCGACCGAGGCGCATTTCCAGGTCCTGCCCGCCCAGGCCGCCCCCGCGGCGTGAGGATCACTCGAACGTCACGCTCAGCCTCGGCGTGCCGGGCAGGCCGACATAGGCGAGCGTGACCGTCATCCCCGGCTTTGCCGGATGGAGCGGGCCGAGCGAGCCGACGCTGACCAGATCGCCGGGCGCAAGCGCCTTGCCCTCGGCCGCAAGCTGGCGAGCGATCCAGATCACGGCGTTCAGGGGGTGGCCAAGGACCGCCCTGCCCGGGACCGCCGAAAGCTCCGCCCCCGCGCCGTCGGTCAGCAGCGCCGTGAAGTCGGCAAGCATGGCGACGCCCTCCGCGCCGGGGGGGACGCGGATCAGATCGCCCATCACCCCGCGCGACGCCCCCACATTGATGGCGGTGATCGCGGGCCCGTCGAGCTTCACATCGGGCCCCACCAGAAGCGCGGGCAGCTCGATGAACGGGCGGACGCCGCGGACATGCCGCAGGACGCCCTCGGGCGTCGTCGCCTCGGCCACCGCCGCATCGGCGATCTCCACGACAAGGTCGGCCTCGACCAGCGGCCGGACCCGGTCGGTGGCCGAAACCCGCGCACCGTCGGCGAGGATCATCCCTGCAAGCAGCGTCCCCATCACCGGCTCCGTCACCCCGAACGCCGCCTGCGCCTGGGGCGAGGTCAGCCCAGCCTTGTAGCCGATGACGGGTCCAAGCGTGGGGATCAGCCGCTCGACCAGCATGGCCTGCGCGCAGCGCGCCGCCGCGAGACCGCCCCCCGGCGCGACCGGCAACCGCACCGGTCGCGCCGCGGCGCGGTCGGCGATCAGGGCATCGACGACAGCCGCCTCCGGGCAGGCCATCGCCGCAGCAGGCAGCAGAGCAAGCACGACAAGGATACGGGCGATCATCGACGAACCTCCGGACTATGCGATCCGCGCAATCTGCCACACGCGGGCCGGGCGGGCACGCGTGGCGACAAGCGGGCCGGACAAAACGGCACCGTCCGCGCGGGCGGCACGACATGCACCCCGACCGCTCGGCCCCGTCTTGGCGCGCCCCATCGACGAGCACGCTGCCCCACGGTCGCCTTCCCACCGGCCCCTCGGACGGCATCGGCCCGGGGGGGCGCGGAGGTCGGTGGCGAGCGGACCAGCATTTCGAGTGAAGGAAACCGGGCGCCATCCATGCCCGCACCCGTGCGGGCCGGAACATCGCGGCCGTTCGCGATCGCGTCGCCGGTCGAGCCCAACGGGCCCAAGTTGGCCGTGGCGACGACGCAGCGGTGGTGAATGGCATCCACGAGCGCTTGCGGATCAGGTCGCCGGGGTCATGTATCAAGGGCTTGCTCAAGGGCGATGTGAACCGCGCCGGGTTTGCCGGAGGCTGATTTTGTTTGGTTACGCGGCCATGGGTTCAGTTTCCAGAGCGGCGTAGAAGTTCGCCTCGGCTTCTGCCGGCGGGATGTTCCCGATCGGCTCAAGCAGGCGGCGGTTGTTGAACCAGTCCACCCATTCCAGAGTCGCATATTCGACAGCTTCGAAGCTCCGCCACGGTCCGCGGCGGTGGATGACCTCGGCCTTGTACAGCCCGTTGATCGTCTCGGCCAAGGCGTTGTCATAGTTGTCGCCGACACTGCAGACCGAGGGTTCGATCCCCGCTTCGGCGAGGCGCTCGGTGTAGCGAATGCTGACGTATTGCGACCCGCGGTCCGAGTGATGCACCAGGCCGCCACGATGAGCAGGCCGCCGGTCATGCAGGGCCTGCTCGAGAGCATCTAGGACGAAGCTCGCATGCGCCGTCCTGCTCACCCGCCAGCCGACAATCCGGCGGGCATAGGCGTCGATGACGAAGGCGACGTAGACGAAGCCGGCCCAGGTTGAGACATAGGTGAAGTCTGAGAGCCAGAGCATGTTCGGGCCCGGCGCATGGAACTGGCGGTTAACGTGATCGAGGGGGCAAGGCGCAGCCGTGTCGCTCACGGTCGTCCGGATCGGCTTGCCGCGGATGACACCTTCGAGGCC